>JAEZBP010000868.1 GCA_023427125.1 Pseudomonadota bacterium
GCACGCGGGCCGAGCGGGCCGAACGACGAGTACCTCTTGCGGCTCGAGGAGAGCCTGCGCGCGCTCGGCGCCGAGGACGAGCACGTCTTCGAGCTCGCGGCGCTACTGCGTCGCTGGCGCGCGCTTCCCGTCCCCGATGTCCAGCGAGCGCATCCCGCTCCGCTCAACGATCCAGGGGAGGATTGACTCGCGCTCTCCTCGTTGGCTGAAGCGCGCCTTCGCGCGCGAGCTGCGCGTAACTCGAGAGCTGTCGCAAGATCACGGCGCTCGGGGACCGCCGAGCGGCGCGGTTCGGGCTGACTGGACACCGGGACGGGCAGCGCCCACCGGACGGAACGTCCGCGCAGCTCAGGCCGCGCGCTCGCGAAGCGCGCGCTCAGCCAACCCCGTCGCGTGCGCACCGGAAGCCGAAGCGGTGGGGGTTGGGGTTCGCGCCCGGGACGCCGCGGCGCAGGGTGGCCGTCGCGTCCTCGATCCCGTGCCACCACGAGCCGCCGCGCACGGTCCGCTGCCCGCGCGCCTCGGGGCAAGGCGCGTGGGGATCGCCGCAGAGCCCGCGTGGATCGTCGCCGAGGCATGCGTCGCCGCACTCGCGCGAGCACCCCGCGTAGCAGCGCGAGTGGTGATCGGCGACCCACTCCCACACGTTGCCCGCCATGTCGTAGAGCCCCCACGCGCCGGGCGCGCGGCTCCCGACCGGCCAGGTGAGCTCGGTCCCACAGCCGCGGCCGGACGAAGACCGCACGATCGCGCGCTCGCACGGAGCGCGTGTGATCGCGTCGCCCCACGGGTAGCGCGTGTCGTCCGGCCCCGACGCGGCGCGCTCCCACTCCGCCTCGGTGGGCAAGCGCTTGCCGCGCCAGCGACAGTACGCGTCGGCGTCCTCCCAGCGCATCGCCACGGCAGGCTGCGTGTCGGCCATGTAGCCGGGGAAGGGCACGGCTCGCCGGCACACGCCCGCGGCGACGCACTCGCGGTACTCGGCGTTCGTCGTCTCGTGCGTGTCCATGAGGAACGTGGACACGAAGACCTCGGCGGCCGGGCGCTCGATCGCCGGCCCATCGTCGGTGCCGCGGACGAAGCTGCCGCCGGAGACGCACGCCATGCCGTCGGGCACCTCGAGAGGACACGCGCGCGCGGAGAGCGGGCGCGGAGGCGGCGAGCGCCGGCGCGGTAGCGCCTGCGGACTCAGGAGAGCTCGATCTCCGTCGTCGTGTGAGGGGGCGGGCGCCCGGGGCGCCGGCGAAGCGACGCTGCACGCGACGAGCAGGAGCGACGTGAGCCCGGCGGCGCGGCGCATCCGATCAGAGCCCGAACGCGGCGCCCATCCCCGGCAGCCACGCGCCGCCGTCGACGACCATGATCGCGCCGTTCACGTAGCTCGCCGCGTCGCTCGCGAGGAAGAGCGCGAGGTTGGCGACGTCCTCGACGGTGCCGAAGCGCTTGAGGGGCACCGCAGCGGCGAGCTTCTCCTTCATGTCGGGCGGCGCGAGCCGCGTCATCCCCTCGGTGTCGTCGATGGGACCCGGGGCGATCGCGTTGACGCGGATGCCCATGGGGCCCCACTCGAGCGCCAGGCTCTTGGTCATCGAGTCCACGGCGGCCTTGGCCGTCGAGGCGTGGGCCTGCAGCGGCGTGGCCGCGTAGTGGAGGGTCGCCGAGATGTTGAGGATGGAGCCGCCGCGATCGCGGAGGGCGCGCTCGAACGCGGCGCGGCACACATGCCAGGTCCCGAGCGCGTCGATCTCCATGACGGTCTTCATCCCGTTGTAGGAGAGCTGCGACGCGGGGCAGAGGAAGTTCCCGGCGGCGCCGTTGACCACCAGGTCGAGCCGCCCGAAGCGCTCGATCGTGCTGTCGAGCGCCGCCTCGACGCTCTTCGGATCGCGCACGTCGCCAGGGGTGGCGAGGCACTCGCTGCCCGTCGCCTCGGCGAGCTCCGCGGCCGCCGCGGCGAGCCGATCGGCCTTGCGTCCCATGATCGCGACCTTCGCGCCGTGCGCCATGTACGCGCGCGCGATGCCCTTGCAGATGCCCGAGCCGCCGCCCGTCACGAACGCGACCTTGCCGGCGAGGATGTCGTCCTTGAATACGCTCATGGGCGCGCACATTACCCGAAGAGCAACGTGACCGCTCCGTCCACCTCGCTCGACATCGACGTGGCCATCGCTGGTGCCGGCGTGCTCGGGCTGGCGTGTGCGGCCGTCCTCGCGCGCGCGGGACACGAGGTCGTCGTCCTCGATCGAAACGCGGGCTACGGGCGCGAGACCACCTCTCGCAACAGCGGCGTCGTGCACGCGGGGCTCTACTATCCGGCCGGATCGCTGAAGGCGACGAGCTGCGTCGAGGGCCGCGAGCTCCTCTACGCGCGCTGTACGCGCGACGGGGTTCCGCACCGCAAGACCGGCAAGCTCGTCGTCGCGACGCGCGCGGACGAGGTGCCCGGGCTCGAGGAGCTGATGCGCCGAGGGCTCGCGAACGGCGCCGGCGCGCTCGAGCTCGTGGACGCGAGGGAGGCTCGCCGGCTCGAGCCGCGCGTGAGCGCGATCGCCGCGCTGCGCTCACCGGAGAGCGGCATCGTCGACGTCCACGCGCTCTGTGCGAGCTACGTGCGCGAGGCGAGCGCGCACGGCGCCGCGTTCGCCTACCGCACCGAGCTCGAGAGCCTCGAGCCGGAGGACGGCGGGTGGGGGCTCTCGACGCGGAGCGAGGACGGCGAGACCGCCACGCTGCGCGCGCGCGTCGTCGTCAACGCGGCGGGGCTCTCTGCGGATCAGATCGCCTCGCTCGCCGGCCTCGACGTCGACGCGCTCGGCCTCTCCCTCCGCTACTGCAAGGGCGACTACTTCGCGATCGCGCCGCGCCTCGGCGCGATCACGCGGCACCTGGTCTATCCGCTCCCGTCGCACGCCGGTCTCGGCGTCCACGTCACGATGGACCTGGGCGGCGCCTACCGCGCGGGCCCCGACGCCGAGTACGTCGATGCCCCGCGCTACGGCGTCGATCCGAGCAAGGCCGCGCGCTTCGCCGCCGCGGTGCGCCGCTACCTCCCCGAGATCACCGAGCACGATCTCTCGCCCGACTACGCCGGCGTGCGCCCGAAGCTCTACGGGCCCGGCGAGCCCGCGCGCGACTTCGTGCTCGAGGAGCGCCCGCGCGGGTTGGTCCACTTGATCGGCATCGAGTCCCCCGGCCTCACCGCCGCCGAGGCGCTCGCTCGCCGCGTGGCGGCGATCGTCGATCGCGGCTGAGCCGCATCACGGCGAGCGCTTCTTGTTACGCACGAGCACCACCGCGAGGACCACGATCGGCACGATCGTGAGCGCGCAGATGAAGCCAACCAGGGCGAGCTCGGTGAGGCCGATGTTCAGCATCGTGAGGCCATCATACCGTGGCTACCGATCGAGCCGCAGCCGCTCGATCCGAACGCGCGCGCGGTCGGCGCGGAGGCCGTAGACCTCGTCGGGCGCGATCGATCCGTGGCCACGCGGCTCCGGCGCCTCGCGACCCCATGTGCCTTCCGTGACGTCGGCCTCGAGCAAGGTGCGGCCGTCGAGCCCGCCGCGGTAGACGGCGCCGGCTCGCGTGCCGTGGACGATGAGCCGCGCTTCGCTGATCAAG
>JAEZBP010000884.1 GCA_023427125.1 Pseudomonadota bacterium
ATCCTGGAGGGAGGAGCGGGTGTCGGAGCGGGTCCTCCTCACCTCCGCCGTTCACCGACTACACACTCGCGAGTGAGTGGACTACGGTCGATCTCACCATCGCGGGGATCGATGTTCCCGCGACAGAGCTCTTCCCCATCTGGAGCGCGCGCGTGGTCAAACACATCCATCCTCCCGTGGTGCTGGCGGTGGCCGTCGCCCTCGGCCTCCTCACCTCCGGTTGCGGCTCGAGCGGGGAAGCCTCGTCTGACGGAGGCACGCGGCCCGCCGATCTCTGTCGCGAGCCGGAGTCGTTCGACCCCGTTCGGGTGCCGGATCTCGCCGCGTTCGAGGCGGCGCCCGACGCGACGCACCGCGTGATCGTCAACCTGCGCGCGCCCTCTTCCTCAGGGCTCGCGCCCTGCGATGTGGCGCAGTCCGAGCGCGGCGAGTGCGTCGAGGGCGCCGACGTCCTGCTCGCGCGCTTCCAAGGCCACCAGCGCCACATCGAGTGCTTGCTGGAGGCCCACGGCGATCTGTTCGGCCGGGAGCTCCACCGCTTCTGGTGGTACGAGCGGCTGCGCCGCTCGGAGGCGCAGGAGCCCGCGCCGATCCTGCTGAGCTTCAGCGTCAACATCCTGGGTCGCGACGTCCGCGCGCTCGCGTCGCACCCGACCGTCGCCGGAGTCACGCTCGCCCCGACCCTGTGGCCGGGGAACGACGAGTGCCCGACCGAGCGCGAGAGCATCGAGGGCAAGCTCGTCGAGGACACCACGGAGGACGGCGCGCATTTCGTCATCGTCTCGCTTCGAACGCCGCCGCTCGAGTCCCCGGACTGCACCGACTGCCCCGAGCTGACCTTCGCCCAGCGCGCGCTCCACATCGTCCAGTCTCGTCGCGCCACCTGCGTTCAGCAGTCGGCACATGCCCTCGCTGGACCGCTCCGCATCCTCCCCCACGGCAGCGCGGGCGGCTCGCTGGGCGCCGACCGGACGCTCAGCTACCCGCTCTCGTTCAGCGTTGCGCTGACGGGGCCGCAGGCCAGAGAGCTCGCCGGTCATCCCTACGTGGAACAGGTCCACGTGACGGACTGGGGGGTGCCGGCCGAGGAGATGTGCCCGCCTTCCGACCTGAACGGCGAGGTGTGTCCCGACGAGCGTGAGCCCATCGACGGCAAGATCATCGACCGCGCCACGCTGGAGCTCGACGGCGAGCACGATGTCATCATCCAGGTGACCGGCGGGGCGACGCCATGCCCGATCGAGTGCCCCGGCCGACCGCCGTGCCCGGCGATGGACGCCGCGGCGGCCCAATGGACCGCGGACAACCTCACCTCTCAGCGCTGTGTGCGAGCGGAGCTCGAGGCGCTCTCGGTCGCTCCCGATCCCGATACCACCTGGCTCGTCAACATCATCACCGCTCGGCTCACCTGGACGCAGATCGCGATCATCGCCGCGCACCCTCACGTGCTGACCATCGAGGGGTCGAGTGAGCCGCCGCCCGGAACGCACGATTGAGGTGAGGATGAGCGTGAATCAATCCCGCGCTGCGAGCGCCGACCGGTCGGGACGGACGCGCAGCCAACTCAGACGAAGCGGACGTTGTCCTCGAGGGGCTGGCGATCGGTGACGCACGCGTTGGCGGGCACCGAGGGGTCCTCGTAGCCGAGGGCGATGCCGAAGAGGATGCCGAGCTCGTCGGGGATGGCGAGCTCGGCGCGGAGCGGCGCGGGGTAGCTGGCGAGCGCGGCCTGCGAGCAGGTCGCGACGCCCTCGGCCGTCGCGGTCAGCAGCACGCTCTCGAGCCAGCAGCCGATGTCGAGCGACGCGTAGATCCCGAAGCGACGATCGACGGCGACGATCGCCACGTGCGGGGCGTCGAAGGCCACGTAGTTGCGCATCCACGCGGCGCGGCGGCCCTCGCGATCGTCGCGCGCGACGCCCATCGCGCCGTAGAGCGCGACGCCGCACTCCTTGCGGCGCACGTCGTAGGGCGCCGGGTAGTCGCCGGGCCACTCGAAGTCCGGGGAGGGGAGGCCCGCGTTCGCCGCCGCGGTCAGCGCCGCCTTCAGCCGGGCGGTCGACTCGCCCGAGGTGACCCACACCCGCCACGGCTGGATGTTGCACCAGGAGGGGGAGCGCTGGGCGGCCTCGAAGATGCGGCGCAGCACCTCGGGCGGGACGGGATCGGAGCGGAAGCCGCGGATGCTGCGGCGCGTGGCGAGGGCCTCGTAGACGTCCATGGACCGAACCATGGAGCCTCCGCCTCTGATATGCTCGCCCGAGCCATGGCACGCGCTCTCCTCGGCATCGTCGCGGCCGTCCTCGTCGCGACGGCCCTCGTCCCTCCCGCGCTCGCCCAGAGCGAGGAGGACCTCGCGCGGGCCCGCGCGCTCTTCGCCGCGGGCGTGGAGCTCACGCACGCCGAGCGCTGGGAGGAGGCGGTCGAGCGCTTCCGGCAGGTGCTCGAGGTCCGCTCCACGCCGCAGGTCCAGTACAACCTGGCGCTCGCGCTCGAGGGCGCGGGCGAGCTGAGCGAGGCGGCCGCGCTGCTCCGGACGATCCAGGACAGCCGCGAGCTCGATCGGCGGACCCGCCGCGACGTGCAGCGCCTGCTCGAGAGCATCGGGCCGCGCCTCGGGCAGCTCACGGTGCGCATCACCGGCGATGAGGCGGGCGTGCGCGTCTTGGTGGACGGAGACGAGATGCCGCTCGACCGCATCGGCCAGCCGCTCGCGAGCGATCCGGGCGAGCACCGGGTGGTCATGGAGCGGCGCGGGCGGGTCGTCGCGTCGCAGACCGTGACCGTGGTCTCGGGCGAGAACGCCGAGGTGACGCTGGTCGAGACCGCGGTGAGCGCGAGCGCCCTCGACGACGATCTGCTCACGCGGCAGGACCCCGCGCCCGCGGGCGGCGGCGGCAACGTGCTCGAAGAGTGGTGGTTCTGGACGATCATCGGCGCGGCGGTGCTGGCCACCGCGGTGACGGTCGGCGTCGTGGCGGCGACCTCCGGTCCGCCGAGCCCGGTGCAGGGGAACCTCACCCCCGGCGTCCTCGAGGTGATGCTGCCATGAAGCGGATCTTTCTCATCGGGCTGAGCTGCCTCGCGGCCGCCTGCAGCGGATCGCTGACCGAGCTCGTCGTGGTGGTCGACAGCGACCTCGCGGTGCCGGGCGAGCTCGACGCGGTGGAGGTCAGGGTCTCCGGCGTCGAGTCGATGAGCGCGTCGGGCGCGATCACGAACGCCGAGCCGCTGCCGCGCACGGTCGGCGTGGTGCACCGCGGCGGCGGGCTCGGGCCGGTGGAGGTGACGGTGATCGGCTCGCGCGGCGGCGCCGAGGTGATCCGCGCGCGCGCGGTGACCTGGTTCGTCCGCGGGCAGACGCTGGTCTTGCCGATCTTCCTCTCGCAGGAGTGCACCGGCGTGACGTGTCCGGCCGGCCGCACCTGCGACGGCGGCGCGTGCGTCTCGGCGTCGGTCGATCCGGCGACGCTCGCGGTGTGGAGCGGCACGGTGCCCCGGCTCGACGGCGGCGATCCGAGCACGGACGGCGGACCGCCGCGCGACGCTGGCCCGCGAACCGACTCCGGGCCGGTCTGCGTCCCCTCCGCCGAGCAGTGCAACGGCGAGGACGACGACTGCGACGGAGACGTCGACGAGGGCTTCGACCTCGACACCGATCCGCTGAACTGCGGCGGCTGCGGCGACGCGTGCACGCTCGCCGGGGCCACCGCGGGCTGCGCGGGCGGCCTGTGCACCATCGAGAGCTGCGACGCCGATCGCGGCGACTGCAACGGCGACGCGCGCGACGGCTGCGAGGCCAACCTCGCCACCTCGGCGCTCCACTGCGGGGCGTGCGACGACGCGTGCGATCCGGCCAACGGGAGCGGGACGTGCGTCGACGGCGCGTGCGAGCTCGACGGCTGCGACCCGGGCTTCGACGACTGCAACGGCGACGCGTCGGACGGCTGCGAGACGGCGCTGAGCACGCTGACCGACTGCGGCGCATGCGGGGTGGCGTGCGAGGCGACGGACGGCACCCCGACCTGCGCGAGCGGCACCTGCGCGATCGAGACGTGCGACGATCCGGCGTTCGGCGACTGCAACACCGACGCGACCGACGGCTGCGAGACGGCGCTGAACACGCTGACCGACTGCGGCAGCTGCGGGAGCGTGTGCAACATCAGCGGCCGCCCCGAGACCTGCGCGACCGGCACCTGCCTGGTCGAGTGCTCGGCGGGGCGCGGCGACTGCGACGGCAGCCGGGGCAACGGCTGCGAGACCAACACGCTGACGAGCGACAGCCACTGCGGCATGTGCGGCAACGCCTGCGATCCGGGCGACGACTGCACCGGCGGCGTCTGCCTCTGAGCGACCGAGCACGACTCGAAGACATCGAGCGCGAGTCTCCCACCCGTTCGCCCTGAGCGAGGTCGAGCCGAAAGG
>JAEZBP010000891.1 GCA_023427125.1 Pseudomonadota bacterium
GCCTCGGCCTTGGCGCGCGCCTCGTCCTCGCTCCGCGTAACGTCGGCCGAGGCGGCGACCGCCCCCTGCCCCGCGACGACGACGACCTGCGCGCAGGCCTCGTCCTCGACGGGCGCGGGCGCCTCGACGGGCGGCGGCTCTCGCGGAGGCGCGGTGGGCGCCGGCGCAGGCTGCTCTTCTCCTCCGCACGCGGCGAGCGCGATCAGCGCGCCGAACACGAGGCTCTTCGCTCGAGGGTCCATGGGCCGGATGCTATCGCACCTCTGGCCCGAAGATCGCTCCGGGCCTCACGGACCGGCGGCGTTCATCTGCTCGGGGGTGGCGACGGGGAAGCGCTCGAGCTGGGCCGGATCGCGGACCGGGCGGCACGCGGCCATGGCGAGCGAGCGGCCGATGACGTCGCTCGGCGCGATGTAGAGGGTGACGCTGACGCGCTCGCCGGCGACGAGGAAGATGTCGCTCACGGTCGTCTCGCCGTGCCGCCAGGTGAAGCGCCGGGTCGGGACGCCGCCCGTCTGCGGGCAGTCCCAGATGCCGCTGGGGCTGCCGTACTGCGCGTTCATGGCCGCGAGGTGCGGGGCGACGGCGCTCAAGCTGGGCAGGAGGCTGAGGACCTGCACGCGCTCGAGGGCGTCGTCCGGCTCCGCGAAGACGTAGACGGCGCGCGCGCCGTTCGGGAAGCGCTCCTCGAAGACGATCTTGTCGGGCTCGGGGTTTCGCGTGGAGAGGTCGGGGGCCATCTGCGGGCGCGCGGCGCGCGCGCGATCGAGCGGCATGCCGAGGTAGACGCCCTCGAGCAGCTCGGGGATGAGCTCCTCGCTCTCGCGACGAAGGCGCGTGAGCCGGCGCTCCTCGCGCGCCTCCTCCGCCTCGCGCTCGGCCTGCTCGGCCGCTCGCTGCTGCGCGTCGCGATGCTCGAGCCACGCGCGCACCCCGAAGGCGCCGCCGAGGACGAGGGCGAGCCCGATCAGCCAGGGGAGGTGGCGCTTCATGGGCGCGGAGCATACGCCGCTCCGGCGTCGCCTGGCACGCAGCCGCACCTCCGGTGTATGGTCCGCGGCTCATGCGTCTCTTGTTCGTCACACCCGAGGTCACTCCCTACAGCGGCGCGTCGCCGGTCGGCGATGCGTGCTGGGCGCTCCCCAAGGCCCTCAAGGGCCGCGGTCACGACGTCACGATCCTCGCGCCCCTCTACGGCTTCATCGACCCCGCGTCGCGCTCGCTCGCGCGCCGGCTGCGCAAGGTGACCGTGTCGCTCGGCGACGAGAAGTGCGCGTTCGAGGTCTACGACGCGCGCACGCCCGCCGGCATCGAGGTGATGTTCCTCGGGCACGAGACGCTCTTCCGCCCGTGCACGTCGGTGCCGACCGGGAGCGATCCGGAGGACGGCGTGCGCTTCGCGGCGTTCTGCAAGGCGGCCATCGAGGTGGCCCGCGCGGACGAGAAGGGCTTCGACGCGATCCACTGCCACGACTGGCCCGCCGCGCTGGTGCCGGTGCTGGCCAAGCTCGAGCAGCTCGAGCTGAAGACCGTGCTGACGGTGCACGACGCGAAGAGCCAGGGCCTCTTCGGCCGCGAGCTCCTGTCGAAGGTGGGGCTCCCCGGCGTGCTCTTCTCGATCGACGGGCTCGAGTTCTTCGGCAAGGCCTGCCTGCTCAAGGGCGGGATCCTCGAGGCCGATCGCGTGACGACGGTGTCTCCCTCGTATGCGCGCGAGCTGACGCTCGAGGGCGGCGCCGCCGGGCTCGAGGGCGTGTTCCGGCAGCGCGAGAAGGAGCTGACCGGCATCACCGGCGGGGTCGACGTGGCGGTGTGGAACCCCGCGACCGACGCGCACCTCGAGTCGCGCTTCGATCCGATGGGCCTCGCCGGCAAGCAGCGGAGCAAGGCCGGGCTGCAGCGCGATCTCGAGCTGCCGATTCGCGAGGACGTGGCGCTGATCGGGGTGATCGGCGCGCTCCATCCGTCGACCGGGCTCGACGCGCTCGCGCGGATCATCGGCCGCGTGATGCACAACGACGTGCAGGTCGCGGTGATCAGCCACGGGCCGGAGGACGAGTCGCTCGTCACGGTGCTCAAGGAGCACGCGCGGCGCTGGCCGGATCGGCTCGCCGTCCGCACCTCCCCGAGCGACGCGCTCTTGCACCGCGCGCTCGCGGGCAGCGACTTCGTGATCGTCCCGCCGCTCGCGACCCCGGGCGAGTCGACGCAGATGCGCGCCCAGCGCTACGGCGCGCTGCCGATCGGCCGCGCGATGGGCGCGGTCGCCGACACGGTGGTCGACTGCGACGCGAAGCTCACGACGGGCAACGGCTTCCTGTACGCGCCGGCCGAGGGCGAGGCGGGCAGCGACGAGGCGCTGCTCGCCGCGGTGCAGCGCGCGGCCTCCGCGTACACCAAGCGCCCGGCCTTCGAGCGGGTGCGCGCCCGCGCGATGCGGGCCGATCTCGGCTGGGAGCGCGCCGCGTACCTGTACGAGCGCCTCTACGAGTCGCTGTGAGGAGCTCCCGTTCGTCCTGAGCGCGGCTCGCGCACACGCTCAGGGCGGTTGGGTGTTACCTAGCGAGTCAGGTGCCGGGCAGGACGGCGGCGGCGCCGCGGACGTAGAGGGGCTCGAGCGCGGCGCGATCGTCGGGGCCGTGGGCCGCGAGGCGCTCCTCGGCCTCGAGCGCGAGGATGGCGGCGCGGGGCGCGTCGAAGAGCGGCGGGAGGATCTCGAGCGCGGGATCGACGGCCTCGGGGTAGCGGCGCAGGCCCGAGCCGCAGGTGACGACACTGGCGACGACACCGGCGGAGGGGAGGGCGGCGCGCAGGGTCGCGAAGGCCTCGCTCGGCAGCGCGTGGAAGGGCGCGACGCGCTCGAGGAGGCCGGCGCCGGCTCGCTCGTAGGCCGCGGCGTAGACCTCGCCCTTGTGCGCGTCGACGACCGGGACGACCCACGCGCCGGGGGCGGCGCGGGCGATCGCCCGGAGCGAGGAGACGCCGACCAGCGGGCGATCGAGGGCGTGGGCGAGGCCCTTGGCGGTCGCGAGGCCGATGCGGGTGCCGGTGAACGATCCGGGGCCGACGCCGACCGCGATGAGCTCGACGTCCTCCTTCGCGAGGCCGGCGTGATCGAGCGCGGCGCCGATCAGGGGGAGCAGGGTCTCGCCGTGGCGCGCCCGGACCTTCGCGCCGAGCTCCGCGCACAGCGCTCCGTCGATCACCACCGCCACCGAGCCGAGATCGGTCGAGGTATCCATCGCGAGGACCCGCACCCGGCGAGCGGTAAGCCGAGCGCGCGCGGGGGTCAAGGACCGGCGGCGGGAGCCTCGCCGGCCAGGTGCCCGAGACCGTGATTTCCAGTGGTTTCGGATCGTTCGGCGCTCTAGGATGTTGAATCGACGGGGGCGGGCCACCGTCATCGACGACCTCATGAGCGCGCCCACCCGTTTCGACTTCGACTCACGCCAGACGCGCGTCGTCGCCGACTTCTCGCGGTGGATGGGGCTGCTCGGGCGCTTCCAGATCGTCGGCGCGACCGTCCTCTTCATGATCCTGCTGGCGGTGGCCGCGCTGGTCACGACCGCCGAGGTGCTCGAGCCGGCCGCGGGGCCGACCCCCGAGGCGCCGCTCGTGAGCATCGGCGAGGTGTCGCGGACGGGGATCGGCGTCGTGGTCGCGGGGGTCGTCGCGTTCACGCTGGTCTTCCTGCGCGGCGGGATGCTGCTGGTCTCCGCGGCCGAAGATCTCGACACGGTGATCGCGAAGGAGAAGCGCGACGAGAGCTCGCTCGAGACCGCGCTCCGCAAGCTGCGATCGTACTTCGTGATCGAGTCGATCCTGATGACGGCGATCGCCGCGGCGACCTACGCGGCGACCATCGCCGGCTGGCCGGGGACCGGATGAGCGACGAGCCCGGCAACGCGCGGAGCGACGGAGGGACGGAGCCGCCCGAGCGGCCCTCCGGTCTCCCGGAGGTCAAGAGCGAGGCGCGCATGCGCACGCCGGTCCCCGAGAGCAAGGCTGGCGAGAGCAGGGCTGGCGAGAGCAAGGCCGAGGACGGGCGGGTCTCGCTGAGGCCGCGGCGCGACGAGACGCCGGCCAAGGTGACCGAGTCGCGACCGCCGGGGCTCTTGAACATGACCACCTCGGTCCGGCGGCGGCTGATGCTGGTGCTCGACGACGACGAGCGCGCGAGCCAGCCGCCGCCCGCCGATCCCTCGGCGCCCCCCAAGCTGCCGCCCCGCGCCGAGGCGCCGCTCGGCCTCGACGCGTCGGAGCGGACCATCCTGCGCTCGCTCGCCCGCTGGGTCGCGTTCACCGGGCTGATGACCCTGACGGTCGGCGCGCTCACCGGCCTCAGCTACTTCACGGGCACCGGCACCGTCGCGCACGTGGTCGTCGGGATCCTCGCCTGTGCGCTCGCGTTCTGGCTGCTGGGCGCCGCGCTCTCGTTCCGGCGGGTGGGCAACCCGAAGCCGAGCATGCGCCCGCGCCACCACATGATCGCCGGCTTCGGCCTGCTCCGGAGCGCGCTCCTCCTCAAGGCGGTGCTCCTCTTCGCCGCGCTGGCCCTCTCGTGCGTCACGTTCTCGCTGGCGGGCTCGCTCCTCTTCCTCTTGTGACCGCCGGCGCGCTTGACCGTGGGGGGCGCGGAGCTTAGCGTTCCGCGCCGGCCCAACCCCCTTTCGCTTGGCCGGCGTCGCACGAATGTTGGGACTCCTCAGGCCGACCGATCCGCGCTGGGTGGAAGCCGTCGAGGGTGAGCTCGCTGGCTTGCTCTCGGACCACGCTCACTGCGAGCTGAAGGCGGCGCAGTCCGCGCTCTCGATGGTCGCGCGCTTCGGCGGGGAGGCGCCGGAGCTGGTCGCGCCGCTCGTCGCGCTGGCCAAGGAGGAGACCGGCCACTTCGATCAGGTGCACAGGAAGCTCGACGAGCGCGGGCAGCCGCTTGCCATCCCCGCGTCCGACGGCTACGTCGTGGCGTTGCGACGCGCCGCACGTGAGGACCACCGCGATCACCCGGTGCTGCTCGATCGCCTGCTCATCTCGGCGCTGATCGAGGGGCGCTCGTGCGAGCGCTTCACGCTGCTCGCGCACGGCCTCTCGAGCGCGGAGCTGCGCGGCTTCTACGGAGGCTTGATGGAGAGCGAGGCGCGTCACTACCGGCTCTTCTGTCGGCTCGCCGAGGATCGCTTCGGCTTCGCCGCCGCGCGCGCGCGCCTCGCCGAGCTGGCCGCGCGCGAGGCCGAGGTCGCCCACGAGCTGCCCCTCGGGCCGACGGTGCACGGATGAGCGGGCCCGCCTCGCAGGAGAAGACCAAGCCGGCCGTCAGCGAGGGCGACGGCTGGGATCGCGCGCGGGCCAACTTCAAGACGATCGGCGGCGTGATCATGCTCGCGCTCTTCATCCGCATCGTCCTCTTCGAGGCGTTCGAGATCGAGGGGCCGTCGATGGAGCCGACGCTCCTCAACGGCGATCGCGTGGTCGTCGCGAAGTTCATGTACGGGCTCTTCGTGCCCTTCACCAACGAGGCGGTGCTCACCTGGGGGATCCCGGACGCCGGCGACGTGGTGATCGTGCACAGCCCCTTCGACAACATCGACATCGTCAAGCGGGTGATCGGCGTGCCCGGCGACCGCATCGAGATCCG
>JAEZBP010000107.1 GCA_023427125.1 Pseudomonadota bacterium
TCCGTCTCGTACGCGTCCTCCGCGCACTCGGTGACCGCCTCGCAAGCGCGATCGCTCGTCGCGGTCGGGGCGCTGGCCTCGTACTCGCCCTCGGCGCACTCGGTGAGGGCCGCGCAGGCCCGATCGCTCGTGCTCGTCGGCGCCTCCGCCTCGTACTCGCCCTCGGCGCACTCGGTGAGCGCCAAGCAGGCCCGATCGCTCGTCGCGGTCGGGGCGCTCGCCTCGTACTCATCGGCCGTGCAGACCGTGAGCCCGCTGCAGACCCGGTCGGCGATCGCGGTGGCCGGCGCCGACTCGTACTCGGTCGCCGCGCACTCGGTGAGCGCGGTGCACCCGCGATCGCTCGTCGTCGTGGGCGGCGTCGACTGGTACTGCGACCCACTGCACACCGTCAGCGGCGTGCACACTCGATCGCTCGTCGGCGTGGCCGGCGCCGACTCGTACTCGGTCGCCGCGCAGCTCCCGAGCGGCGCGCAGCCCCGATCGCTCGTCGGCGTGGGAGGGATGGTCTCGAACTCGGTCGCGCCGCACTCGGTCAGCGCGGTGCATGCGCGATCGCTCGTCGCGGTGGGTGCGGCCGACTGGTACTCGTTCGCGGTGCAGACGGTGAGCGCGGTGCACGCGCGATCGGTCGTCGGCGTGGGCGCGGTGGACTCGTACTCGGCCGCCGTGCACACGGTCAGCGCGGCGCAGGCGCGATCGCTCGTGGCGGATGGCGCACCGGACTCGTACTCGCTGCTCGTGCAGGCGGTCCACGGGCTGCACGCGCTCTGGTTCGCGACGGCGCTGAACGTCCCCGCCTCGCAGGGCGAGCAGGCGCGGTCGCGGCTGCTCGAGCCGGGCGTCGAGGCGTAGCTCCCCGCCACGCAGCTCGTCCATCCCTCGCACACGCTCGCGTTCTCGGTGGTCGAGTACGTGTCCGGCCCGCACTCGGCGCAGATCCGATCGGCGAACGGCGACCCGGGCGCGATCACGAGCTCGCCGGCGGCGCAGGTCGTCCATGCGCTGCAGGTCTCCTGGTTCGGCGTGCCGGTGAACGTTCCGTCCGCGCAGGGCGCGCAGGCGCGGTCGCTGGTGGAGGTGCCGGGCGTCGCCGCGTACGCGCCCGGATCGCACTCGGTCCACGCGACGCAGGAGCTCGCGTTGACCATCGTCGAGTAGGTGCCCGCGTCGCACGCGTCGCACTCTCGGTCGCTCGTCGCCGAACCCGGCGCGACGACGCGCTCCCCGGCGACGCACACACGCCAGGCGGTGCACGCCGGCTCGTTCGCGCCCGCGGTGAACGTGTCCGCCGCGCAGGCCGCGCACTCGCGATCGCTCGTGGAGCTCCCCGCGACCGCCGCGTAGCTGCCCGCCGCGCAGGTCGTCCACGCCTCGCAGGAGGTGGCGTTCACGATCGTCGAGTAGGTGCCGACGCCGCACTCTGCGCACACGCGATCGCTGAACGAGCTGCCGGCCGCGATGGAGAGCTGGCCCGGCGCGCAGTCGCTCCACGGTCTGCACGCGCTCTGGTTCGGCGCGTCGGTGAAGGTACCGGTCTCGCAGTCCGTGCAGGCCTGGTCGCTCGTCGCCGAGCCCGCCGTCGAGACGTGCTGGCCGGGGTCGCACTCGGTCCACGCCGCGCACGTGATCGCATTCACGGCGGTGCTGAACGTGCCCGCTGCGCAGGGCGCGCATCCGCGATCTCGCGTCGGCGAGCCGTTCTCGGCGACGCGCTGGCCGGGCGCGCACTCGGTCCACGCGAGGCAGCTCGTGGCGCCTCCCTCCGAGTAGGTCTCCGGCGCGCAGGGCATGCACTCGGTCGCGCCCGTTCCGTCGGCCGAGAACGTCCCGGCCGGGCACGCGCCGCAGGTGAAGCCGCTGCCTCCCTCGGAGCAGCTCGTCCCGCTCGCGCACGGATCGCCGCCTCCCACGCACGCGCCGGCCGAGCAGGTGTCGCCGCTCGTGCAGCCCAGCCCGTCGCTGCACGCGGTGCCGGTCGTGGGCCCGCACGTCCCGTCGGTCGCGGCGCCGGTCGCGACCGAGCACGCCTGGCAGTCGAGCGCGCCGCCGCCGCACTCCGAGTCGCAGCACACCCCGTCGGTGCAGAAGCCGCTCTCGCAGTCGTCGTCCGTATCGCACGCGTCGCCGACGACCGCGATGGTCGCGTGACCCCCCAAGGAGCGACCTTCTTCGCCCGGCCGATAGGCGAAGTGAACCTGCTCCATCGCCGCGCCGAGATCGATGGGCAAGGAGCCAGGATCGATGGTGCCAGCCTCGGCTGCTTCCTCGACTGACGGGGACGCCGCAGCGACCCCTGCGGAGCGCTCTCGGGGTGCTGGCTCGTGCAGGGCCGCGGCCTCGTCGCGCGGCGGGATCGAGATCGACGCCTCCTCGGATACCCCAACCGCGATCGCGCCCGCGCCGATCCCCATCACCAGCACTGCGAGCCAGCGCCGCCTCGTCGCCCCGGATCCCTCGCTCATCGCTCGCTCCTCGGCTGGTCGCTCGATCGGTGAGCACGATGGTCGGCACATACGCCGGGGCTGTCAACGCTCGATTCGGCGATGCGGCGTGGAGCGGAGG
>JAEZBP010000953.1 GCA_023427125.1 Pseudomonadota bacterium
GTGCGCGCGAGCCCGCCCCAGATGAGGTGCCCGGTCAGGCCCTTGCCGAGCGCGCGATGCCCGCGCGGGGCCGGCCGGGCGGCGTCGCAGTAGGGCGGGCAGAGCTCGTTGCCCGAGAAGTAGAGCGTGCAGTGATCGGGCGGGTAGCTCGTCTTGAGCGCCTCGCCGCTCGAGGGAAAGGGCACGCCCATCGCAGAGAGCCACTCGAAGGTGTCGGCGCTGCGCTCGCAGAACGCGCGGAGCGTCGCGTCGCTGACCGCGTCCTCGGTCTCGAGCTTCAGGTACGCGTACATCTCCTCGACCGAGTCCTCCCAGCCCGACGCTCGCTGCAGGCGCGTGCCGCCGCCGAAGTAGACGACCCCCGCGCTCAGCTGGCTCGCGCCGCCGCCGTCGAAGCGATCGACCACCAGCACGTCCGCTCCGGCCGTGCGCGCCTCGATCGCCGCGCTCGCGCCCGCCGCGCCGAAGCCGACGATCACCACGTCGTGCGCCTCGTCCCACGCGACCGTGCTTCCGTCGACCGTCACCCCGCGCGCGTCGCCTCGGCGCGGCGCCAGCTCCTCGATGCTCTCGCTCGTCGTCGTCATCGCGCGCGAGCCTAGCCTCCGTGTGGGACGCGCTCAATCGCACGGGCGTGAAAGGGTTTCGCGGATTCTCGGCTACTGACCGGCGCTCGAGCTGGCTATGCTCGGCGCCCTCCGATGCGCTGGTACACGGGCGATCCGATCTTCGACACGGTGCTCCTCGCGGGCTTCGCGATGGTGCCGCTCACCGTGATCGGCCTCCTCTTCATGAAGGCGCCGTACGGGCGCTTCGCCGACGGCAAGACGAAGCTCGGCGTCGGCCCGAAGCTCGGCTGGCTCTTGATGGAGCTGCCGGCGACGCTCTCGTTCTGGTTCTTCTACCTGCAGGGGCCGCGGCGCTTCGAGACGGTGCCGCTCGTGCTCGCTTGCCTCTGGCAGCTCCACTACCTGAACCGCGGCTTTCTCTTCCCGCTCTCGATGAGGGTGCCCAAGGGCACGGGCAACTCGTTCGGCCTGCTCGTGATGGTGAGCGGCATGTTCGTCACGAGCATGCACGGCTACCTCAACGCGACGCTCTACTCGCGCCTCGGCGCGCACCTCGTCGACGGCTGGCTGAGCGATCCGCGCTTCCTCGGGGGCCTCGCGATCTACGCGGCGGGCCTCGCGCTGAACCTGCACTCGGATCACGTGCTGCGGAACCTGCGCAGCAAGGAGGAGCTCGAGCGCGCCGAGAAGGTCTACCGCATCCCGCGCGGCGGCGGCTACGAGCTGGTGTCGAGCCCGAGCTACCTCGGCGAGCTCCTCGCGTGGACCGGCTTCGCGATCTTCACCTGGGGGCTGCCCGGCGTCTTCATCCTGCTGATCACCGCGGCCAACCTCGTGCCCCGCGCGCTCTCGACGCACCGCTGGTACCACGCGCGCTTCGCCGACTACCCGAAGGGCCGCAAGGCGCTGATCCCCTACCTCTTGTGAGACCGAGACTGTGAGACGGAGACGATGAGCATCACCGTGATCACCGGCGCGACCGGGCAGGTCGGCCTCCACCTCGTCGACGCGCTCTTGGCGCAGGGCCGCCGCGTCCGCGCGCTCGTCCTGCCGCGCGATCCCGTCGCGCTGCCCGCCGGGGTCGAGGTCATCCGCGGCGACGTCTGCGATCGCGAGGCCGTCCGCGGCGCGCTGCGCGGCGCGCGCTCCGTCTTCCACCTGGCGGCGATCGTCTCGACCGCGTCGGAGGCGCCGCCCGCGCTCTTCCCGGTCAACGTGGGCGGCGCGCGTAACGTGGCCGAGGCCGCGCGCGAGCTCGGCCTGCGCCGCATGGTGCACTTCTCGTCGATGGTGGTCTTCGATCCCGAGCCGCTCGACCGGCCGCTCGACGAGTCGCGAGAGCGCGCGGTCGGCGAGGACGTCTCGCCGTACACGCGCAGCAAGCTGCTCGGCGAGGTGGCGGTGCGCGCGGAGGTCGCGCGCGGGCTCGACGCGGTGATCGTGCACCCGACGGTGATCGTCGGCCCGCACGAGACGCACCACGACGGCATCGTGCAGGGCTTCATCGCGAAGCACGCGCGCGGCGAGCTCCCGGCGCTGGTCTCGGGCGGCTTCAACCTCGTCGACGTGGACGACGTGGTGAGCGGCGCCCTGCTCGCCGAGGAGAAGGGGCGCGCCGGCGAGAGCTACATCCTCGGCGGCCGCGACTACACGGTGGCGGAGCTCGCCTCGATCTGCAGCGCCTCCTGCGGTCGCCGAGCGCCGCGGATGGTCACGCCGATGCGGCTCGCCCGCGCGTCGCTCCCGCTCGTCGAGCTCGGCGCCCGCGTGATGGGGACGCGCGCGCCCTACAACCGCGAGGATCTCAACCAGCTGGCCGGCAACGCGATCATCAAGAGCGACAAGGCCACGCGTGAGCTCGGCTACGCCCCGCGCCCGATCGACGACGCCGTGCGCCGGGTGCACGCCTGGCTTCGAAGCGCCTAGCTCCCCGCGCTCGATCCGGCTGAGGGCTCGGAGCCGCGCGCTCGCCGGGGGCGCCACCTCTGCGTCCTTCGGAACCCGGAACGTGCTTCGGGCCGGGAGTAGTAAAGTCTTCCGATGCGAACCTCGATGGCTCTCGCGTTGGCGAGCGCGCTCCTCGCGGCGCCCGGCACCGCGCAGACGGACGACCAGACCATCCTCGGTCCGGGCCTCTACGTCTTCCAGACCCGCACGCGCAGCGCGAGCTGCGGCGACGACGAGCGCACCGGCTACGTCTCGTCGTTCGTGGCGCCGATCCACGGCGTCCCGGGAAACCGCACGATGCGCATGCAGCTGCTGAACAGCCCTTACTGGTCCGAGTGGCGCATCACCATCAGCGCGCAGGACGCGGTGATCGGCGAGTCGACCATGAACGGCCAGCGCGGCGCGTCGGCCCCGCGCAACCAGTTCGAGGTGCGCCGCGATCGCGACCGCTTCACCGGCACCGGCACCCGCACCTACAGCCGCACCGCGAATGGGCGCACCGAGCAGTGCAGCGTCACCTACGACGCGCTCCTCCGCCGCATCGACCAGATCTGAGCGGGCCGCCTGCGCCTCTCCACGCGCGACAGCCGAGCCCGCCTCCGTCGCCCGTGAGCTGTCTCACAAGCATCGTGCCCTCGCTGTCGATCGCGACGGTGCCGGTTCGACCCTCCGCGACCGACCGGCGATGCTCCCGGCCGCACGAAACCTGAAGATGAGGAGAGACCC
>JAEZBP010000980.1 GCA_023427125.1 Pseudomonadota bacterium
GCGGCGACCAGGGTCGCGGCGGCGCTCGGGCGCCCAGGAGGAGGCGCCGGGGTCACGTTCTTCGAGGTGCGCTCACTCCACGGGCGGGAGGGGCGCGTCGGGGCCGGGCTCGTTCGGGTCCACGACCGGGGCGGGGAGCGGCGCGACGGGGGTCGGCGCGCCAGGGGTCGGGGTGGTCGGCGACGACGGATAGGCCGCCCGGTGCTGGTCGAGCGGGCGCATCGCGGCGAGGAAGCGCTCGGCGGTCTTCGCGTCGTCCCGCTTGACCGAGCTCGAGAGGACGCGCGCGTAGTCGGAGACGGAGAGGGCGAGGTCGCGGAGCGCGGTGCGGAGGCCCTCCTCGTTGGTCACCTCGAGGGGCGTCTCGCCGACGCCGAGGCCCTCACCCAGCGCACGGTGCGCCTCGCGGATCGAGGGGAGGACGGTGGCGTGGACGAGCTCGGCGATCAGCGCCTCGAGCGCCTCCTCGACGATGCGCTCGAGGCGCTTGGCGGACTCGTACCACTCCTGCTCGTACGAGAGCGTCACGAACTCGAGGCCGCGCGGGAAGAGCGCCTCCTTGAGGCGCGCCGCGATCGTGTACTGCGCCGTGCCCTCGACGCGGAGCCAGGCGAAGATCTGATCCTTGAGGACGCCCCAGTAGCCGTCGAAGAGGCGATCCTCCTCCTTCAGGTTCTCGGGGCGGAGGCGCTCGCGCGTCTTCTCGATGTCCTGCACGGTCACCGCCTGCTCGCGCATGTGCCGGAGGGCGTCGCGCTCGTCTTCGGTGAGGTCCGCGGGCGCCGCGTTGATGAGGCGCCGCACCAGGACGATGGCGCTCGCCGCGCTGATGCGCGGGGGCGTGATGTACAGCCAGAAGCTGATCAGTGCCGACATGGCCAGATCCCTTTCCACCCGGAGCCGCGAGCCCCCATGGCTCCCCACACCCCGAGCTCCAACCGTTGTGACCTGCCACGGGGCTGCGTGCAACAAATTAATCGCCAGCAGGTGCGACCAAGCCTCGTTGACCGACACGCCAAGTCGAGCAGACCGCTGCGTCGATGTTCAGGTCTTGGTCCCTCCGTCACTGTCGGCGATGCGCCAAATGTGCTGGAGTTTCGCGCGGATACGGCGGCCGCGATCCGGTCGGTCAACGTGCTAGCGGTGGCTCGGCGCGGTCCAAGTAGGAATTCGTCATGAGGGCATCACGCGCCGGATCGTCGTGGTCGCCGCCGGCCACTCGTCGTCGATGGTTGTCGACATCGCCGCCGCGCAATGCTGCTGTCGGCGACGCCTCGTCCCCGTCGGCTTCAGCTCCGCGGCAGGAAGGAGAAGCTCGAGCGCTGCCGGCGACATCGACGAGACTCGAGCACCGGCGGCCGCCGGCGCGGTTCCGCCACCTCCGCCGTTCTGGCGGCGTAAGTACGCGAGATCACACGGGGTGATGTTCGGCACGCCGCTTGACGGGGAGAGCGGCCATGTCGAGCACGCCCCACGACGAGCTCTTCCGAAAGACGCTCGGCATCCCCGAGCACGCGGCCGGGGAGCTGCGCGCCGTGCTCCCGCGCAAGCTCGCGAAGCGCATCGACTGGTCGACCCTGCGCGCCGAGCCCGGGAGCTTCGTCGACTCGGGCGGGCCGCAGCGACACACCGATCTGCTGTTCTCGTCGACGATCGACGGGCGGGACGCGCGCATCTACGTGCTCTTCGAGCACCAGAGCTCGTTCGACCGATGGATGCCCTTGCGGCTCTTGGTCTACATGAGCCGCATCTGGGTCTCGCTCGAGGAGGCCGGCGCCGCGTCGCTCCCCGTCATCATCCCGGTTGTCCTGCACAACGGCGAGGGCAAGTGGACCGGCGCGCAGCGCTTCTCCGAGCTCCTCGATGCGGACGGGCTCCTCGAGGCGGCCCACCTGTTCATCCCCGACTTCCATTTCGTGCTCGACGACCTCGCGGTGGTCAGCGAGGCCGCGTTGCTGAGGCGGCGGATGAGCCCGCTCGCGAGGCTGACCGTGTGGGTGCTGCGCGCGGCGCGGCACGGCTTCGACCCTGCGCTCCTCGAGCGGTGGGCTCGCCTGCTGGAGCAAGCCCACGACAGCGAGGCGGGGACGGAGGCGTTTGCGCAGATCTTCGTCTACCTCTCCGAGGTCGACGGCGGTAAACCCCTCTACGAGGCCATCGAGGCCGTCATCGACGACGAGGACCGGGAGCGAGCCATGGGACTGCGCAAGGAGTGGGAAGACGCCGCGCTCGAGCGGGGCATCGAGCAGGGCATCGAGCGGGGCATCGAGCAGGGGACCCGGCGCACCCTGCTCTCGCAGCTGCAGCTCAAGTTCGGCGATATCGGCGAGGCTCGACGCGAGCAGATCGCGAGCGCTTCGCTCGAGGATCTCGAGCGCTGGAGCGGGCGCATCCTCAGCGCCACCACGCTCGAGGATGCGCTGGGCTGAGCGGACCCATCCAGCGGTCGCGAGCAAGGTGGGGGAGAGTCGGCGGCCGCCGGCGCGGTTCCGCCACCTCCGCCGTTCTGGCGGCGTAAGTACGCGAGATCACACGGGCCGATCCTCGGCACGCCGCTTGACGGGGAGAGCGGCCATGTCGAGCACGCCCCACGACGAGCTCTTCCGAAAGA
>JAEZBP010001005.1 GCA_023427125.1 Pseudomonadota bacterium
CGCGTGCTCGCCACAGAGCGCGCGCGCCGGGCCGCCCGCGAGCGGCGCGACGCGCTCGAGGCGAGCTGGCGGATCGGGCAGCGCGATCAGGTCACGCGCGAGCTGATGGAGCTGACGACCGCCCTGCTCGCCGTCGACTGACGGCGAAGACCTGCGGCGCCCCACGACAGGCGCGCGCCCGAGCGCAGGCGGCGATCCCTCGGACACCTCGGCGCGGCGGAGCACCTCGTGACGCCCGACACGGGAGCGCCACGCACGAGTCGCTCGGCCGTCGTCGTTTTCAGGTGTCGATGAAACGAGGTCGCGGTGGCACCGGCGCTGCAGAGTGGAGCCTCCATGCACGTGACACATCGACTCATCGCACTCACCGCAGTCTGCGGTCTCTGCCTCGGCGCAGGGACCGCGCGAGCACAGGAGGCAGACATCGAGGTGGACCTGGAGGCGCCGCCGCCGCCCGCGATCACTCCGTACGACGAGCGCGTCGTGGTGGTCCGGCAAGAGGCGCCCGAAGCGCGAGCAGTCGCGGACGTCGACGTGGAAGAGAACGTCTACGCCGACTCGCTCTTCTTCCTCGAGGCGAGCGCCGCCACCGGCGTGCAGCTCGGCGACACCGAGTACCTGCCGAGCGGGACGCCCGGCGACTGGCAGTTCCCCCTCGTCTACGGGTTCGGAGTGGGCGGGACGGCCGGCGTCATGGTCGGAGACCAGATCGCGCTCGTCGGGACGTACATGTACCAGCGCGCACAGACGCGCGACGGGCAGCTCGATGGAGCCATCACCAACGTCGAAGGTCGGATCGACTATCACACCGCGCTCGGCGGCGTCCGCCTCTACGTGCCGACCGGCTTCGGCGCGTTCCGCGGCGAGGTCGCGGTCGGTGTGGTCTTCCCGCACGAGACCCAGCTCCAGGTCGACTACGGCCCGGGGCTCGCCCTGCTCCCGCAGCCGGTCACCGGCAGCGGCTTCCGCACCTCGAGCTACAGCGTTGGCTTCGGCGGGCAGGCGCGGATCGGCTACGAGATCCCGATCGTCGGGCCGCTCTACGCGGCGCTCGACCTTCAGCTGCAGGTCTTCCAGGCGGAGAACTCGGGTGAAGAGACGGAGCTCGAGAACTTCGTGGTCGACTTCGAGGCGCCGACGCCGGTGAACACCACGATCCTGCACGGCGACGGCGGGGCGCGCCCGGAGACGCGTGGCGTGGCGTCCGGTCTCGGCGTGCTGTCCGTCGGCGTTCGGCTCTGAGCGCCGGCGCGTCTCTCTCCTCGCGTGCACAGACAGACCGACACGCGAGGAGAGAGGGCGCTCACTCCGCGGGCTCGAAGGTCACACAGACGGGCGTACCACCACGGCGATCGACGCGGATCTCCGGCGCGCCACACTCGAGATCACGGTTGTGCCGGCAGCCCTGTACCTTGCATGCCCCGACCCCAGCGCCCGTGTCTGCCTCCGTGTGACGCCGAGAGCGCAGATAGGTATCGCAGCCGGGGTGTACCCCGTCGCCCACCGTGATCGCCTTCGCGTGGCATGCGCCTTCCAGATTGTATGCGCATTGACGGACGGCGCAGGACGCTACACTCGGCATCTCGATGACGAACTTCATCGTGACCTCCATCACGATGCTCAGCACGGGCCGTGCCGGCGCCACGCTCCGCAGCCGAGCGTCTCCGGGCGCGATGTGGCGACCGCGCGGCGAGCATCTATTCGCCGCCGCCGAGCCCGTACTTGTTCAGCTTCTCGTGCAGCGTCGCGCGGGAGATGGAGAGTCGCCGGGCCGCCTCGCTGCGATTGCCGCCGCACTCGCGCAGCGCCGCCGCCACGAGCCCGCGCTCGTAGGCCTCGACCCGCTCCTTTAAGCCGGCGCTCGCGGCGAGGGGCGCGGCGCCGCCGTCTCCCGCGTCCGGCAGGAGCGCCGCGTCGATCTCGCCGTCGCACGAGAGCGCGACCAGGCTCTCCACCGCGTTCTCGAGCTCGCGCACGTTGCCCGGCCAGCGGTACGCGATCAGGCGCTCGATCAGCCCGGCGGGGACCCGCAGCGGGCCGGTCGCGAAGCGCTCGGCGTAGCGCTCGAGGAAGTGGCGGAAGAGGACCGGCACGTCCTCCGGCCGCTCGCGCAGCGGCGGCACCCGGAGCGAGACGACGTGGAGGCGATAGTAGAGGTCCTCGCGGAACTTTCCCTCGCCGACCAGCTTCGGCAGATCGCGATGGGTCGCCGCGATGATGCGCACGTCGATCGGCACCGGCCGATCCTCGCCGACCGGGCGCACCTCGCCCTGCTGCAGCACGCGCAGGAGCCGGGCTTGCGTGCGCAGATCCATCTCGCCGATCTCGTCGAGCAGCAGCGTGCCGCCGCTCGCCTCGCGGAAGAGGCCCGTGCGGGTGCGGTGCGCGCCGGTGAACGCGCCCTTGCTGTGCCCGAAGAGCTCCGCCTCCGCGAGCTCCGGCGTGATCGCCGCGCAGTTGAAGCGGACGTAGGGCGCGCCCTTGCGCGAGGACGCGTGCACCAGCGCCTCCGCCACGCGCTCCTTGCCCGTCCCGCTCTCGCCGGTGATCAGCACGGTCACGTCGCGGGGCGCGACGCGCTGGACCAGCACCGCGAGCCGGCTCATCGCGGCGCTCTCGAAGACCATCCGACGCGCGAGGTTGAGCTCGCCGGCGAGCCGCTCGTTGTCGGCCCGCAGGGTCGCGCTCTCGAGCGCCCGCCGCACCCCCGCGAGCAGCTCATCGGGCTCGAAGGGCTTCTTGAAGTAGTCGAACGCGCCGATCTTCATGGCCTCGACGGCCTGTCGCTCGGAGCCCTGCGCGGTGATCATCACGACCACCGGCGCGCTCGGCCCCTCCTTGATGCGCCGCAGCAGCTCCATTCCGTCCATGCGCGGCATGCGCAGATCGGTGATCACGAGCGCGTGCTCGGCGAGCACCTCGAGCGCCTCGACGCCGTCCTTGGCCTCGTCGACCTCGAGGCCCGCGTCCTCGAGGAAGCCGCGCAGCGTGTAGCGAACGCCCGCGTCGTCGTCGACCACCAGCGCTCGGGTCACGAGCCTCCTCCGTTCGGCGCCTCGGGCAAGGTCAGCGTCGCGACGCAGCCTCGCGCTCCCTCGCGATCCTCGAGCGCCAGCTCGCCGCCGTGCTGCCGCGCGAGCCCACGCGCCAGCGCGAGGCCGAGCCCGCTGCCCTCGTCCTTCGTGGTGAAGCCCACCGTGAAGAGCCGCTCGCTGGCGCCGGGGGCGAGCCCCGATCCCTGATCGAGCACACGGACCCGCGCGCCATCGGCTTCGTGCTCGAGCTCGACGCGCACCTCGGTCCCGCGCGGGCTCGCCTCGATCGCGTTCTGCACCAGGTTGATCAGCACCTGCTTGATCTTCCGTGGATCGCAGCGGACGTCGGCCTCGGCGGTGGGCGCGACGAGGCGCACTCCGCGCTGGCGCGCCACGCCTTCGTGCAGCTCGAGCACCTCGGCGACCAGCTCGCCGAGGTGCACCGGCTCCTCCGCCAGCGGCAAGAGCGGCCGCGAGTGGCTCAGGAACTCCTCGAGGATCGCCTGCAGGCGGTCCACCTCGCGGCGGAGGACGTGCATGCGCTCGGCCGTCTTGCCGCTCAGGTCCTTCTCCACCAGCGCCGCGATGCCCTTGATGCTCGCCAGCGGGTTCTTGAGCTCGTGCGCGATCTCGGCGGTCATCTGCGAGAGGGAGCGCGCTGACTCCTCGTAGGCCTCGAGCTGCCGATCGCGATCCTCCAGCTGGTCGCGCAAGAGGTCCATCAGCAGCTCTCGAAGGAGGCGCCCGACCCCCGCGCCGACCAGGAGGATGACGGTGAGGAAGGTTGCGCTGATCCAAGGCCCGGGCCCCGGCGTGCCGGGCGGCGAGGCCACGCCGTGCAGGACCTCGGGCACGAGCCCCGGGATCAGATCGTGGGCCTGCGCCACCGCGAAGAACCACACCGCGGGGACCTGCAGCAGCAAGACGAAGTAGATCGCCTGCCGGCCTGGCGCGACGAGGTTCATGACCAGCGCGATCAGCGGCAGCGCCACCGTGAGCGGGCCGCCGATCCCGCCGAGCACCAGCACCACCGCGATCTGCGCGGTGCCCGCGAACCACACCGGCAAGAGCAGGCCTCGTGCCGCGCCGGAGCGGCGCGCGCGCTCCGCCGCCCCGAGCGCGGCCATCGACGTGACGGCGAACGCGATCAAGATGAAACGCCACGGGTTCGGGGCGAAGAACACCACGGCGGTGACGAGCACGACCGGAAGCACGAAGAGCCGCGTTCGATAGCGGATGACGGTGGCGATGACCCACGAGGCGGCGAGGTCCTCGACCTCCTGGAGCTCTCGCCTCCTCTCGTCGGCGCTGCGGGGGCGGAGCGACACGTCCTGCACGCACCGAGCAAAGCACGAGCCACCCCGATCGGCGAAGCGTCGCCGCCGCCGCTGTCCGGAGCTCCGGCGGGCGCGTTCGGCTTCTCGACAGCCGGCGGGGGCTTGCGGCGCGGGGCGCCGTGCCTGACGTCGATCGAGGAGATGCGCATCGGGATCGCCGGGCTGGGCTGGGTCGGATCGAGCGTCGCGAGCTCGATCCTGCACGCGGGCTTCGCGAACGAGCTTCTCTTGCACGACATCAAGCCGGGGCTGGCCGAGGGCGAGGCGATGGACCTCGCGCACGGCTCCTCGTTCTATCCGGCCGCGGCGGTGCGCGCGGTCGCGAGCGTCGACGAGCTGGCGGAGGCCGACGCCCTCGTCCTCGCCGCCGGACGGGGCGGCTCGCCGACCGAGAGCCGGCTCGCGCTGGTCCGCGAGAACGCGAGCGTGGTGCGCTCGATCGCCGAGCGGCTGCGTTCGTTCGAGGGCGTGCTGGTGGTCGTCACCAACCCGGTCGACGTGCTGACCCGGCTCGCGACCCAGGTCTCCGGTCTGCCTCCTGCGCGCGTGATCGGGACCGGCACGATGCTCGACACCGCGCGCCTGAGGCACGTTCTCGGCCGTGAGCTCTCGGTCGCGCCGCGCTCCGTGCACGCGCAGGTCGTGGGCGAGCACGGCGACTCGGAGGTCGTGCTCTGGTCGAGCGCGCAGGTGGGCGGGGTGCCGCTCGCGGCCTGGCCGGAGTGGAGCGAGGCGAAGCAGGAGCGGCTCGCGCGCGAGGTGCGCACGGCCGCCTACGCGATCATCGAGCGCAAGGGCGCGACCAACCACGCGATCGGGCTCGTGACCGCGGCGCTCTTGCGCTGGATGGTTCGCGACGAGCGCCGCGTGCTGACCGTCTCGCGCGTGCAGGAGGGCGCTTGTGGCGTACGCGACGTGGCCCTCTCGCTGCCGTGCGTCGTGGGCGCGGGCGGCGCGGTCCGCGTGCTCGAACCGGAGATGAGCCGCGTCGAGCGCGACGCGCGCTCCCGCTCGGCCGAGCTGCTCCGCGAGGCCGGCCGAGCGATCGCGGCTTCGGGACGCGGATACTAAGGCTGTGCGGGTGGTAGCTCACGGCGCGCGTGGTAGCGTCCGTGCCCCCGATGAGCCTGCCCAGCAACATGCCGGAGCTCGAGGAGCGGCTCTGGTCGCTCGTCGGCGAGCGCCTGCACGACGAGCCCGTCTCGGCGCTGAGGCCCTACGCCGACCGCCCGACCTGGTCGGCGATCCGCGCGCTCGCCAAGCACGTCGATCAACCGATCGCCCACCTCTTCGCGCTGCCCTGGCTCGAGAGCTACCACGCGCGCGTCAGCACGCGGGACTGGCAGGCGTTCGCGGGCGCGCTGCTCGACTGGGCCGGCGAGGAGACCGACTACCTGTCCGCGCCGCTCGCGGTGGACTCGATCCCGGAGCTGCCGCCGGCCGAGTGGTCGGTGCTGATCCCATGGCTGCGCGAGCGGGAGCTGATCGATCGCCTCGTCGATCCCGCGCACGCGATCCTCCCCTTCGCCGAGCTGACCTACGGCCCCGCTCCCCTCGCGCCCTATCCGACGATCCGCGCGGTCCTCGATCCCTCGACCACGCCTCGCGTGCCCGCCTCCCTCCGCGATCCGGCGCGCGCTTACCTCGCGTACTGCGCCGGTCGCCGCCTCGTCGTCGAGAGGCGCAAGGAGCTGTCGCAGGCCCCGGCGACCCCGGCCGTCACCGCTGCGCGCCATCGGATCGGGGCGCTGCTCGCCGCGCTCACGCCGAGCGAGCCGCCGCCTCCGCTGGTAGGCCACGAGCTCTCGATCTCGCTCGAGGAGGACGAGCTGCGCATCCACCTCGAGCACCGCTCTCGGACCGGGTGGGGCCACCACGAGGTGTGGGTCTCGCTGGTCGAGCGCGCGCCGAAGGTCCCCGGCCGCCCCGACGACGGTCGCGCGCTGGCGAGCCTCGCCGTGGCGCAGCAGCAGCCGGGCAGCGTGCTCGGCATCGCGCTGCGGGTCGCCGCCGAGCACGCGCTCGACGCGCTGATCGACCCGGAGCACGAGCTGCACGATCGGGTCCTCGCTCACCTCGAGCGACCGGCCTGGAGCCGCATGCTCGACGCGCTCAAGGCCGCGCTCGCGGTGCCCCCGCCGGCGGCCGAGCTCCCGGAGGAGCGCTTGGTCTGGCGCGTCGCGGGCGAGGGGCGCGTCGAGATCACCGCGGCGCTCCAGAAGCGGAACAAGCGCGGGTGGACGCGCGGCCGGGGCATCGAGCTGCGCGAGATCGCCGATCGGAGCGACACCGACGAGCGCGACCGGCGCGCCGCCGAGGCCGCCCTCGCGCGGCGCCGCGGCTACGCTCTCGATACCGATCGAGGCGCGCTCCTGCGCGCGCTGATCGGCCACCCGCGCGTGGTGCTCGAGCGCGACCCGACCCGCGCGGTGCGGGTCCGCCGGGCGGCGCTCGAGATCCGGCTGCGCGACGAGGACGACAGCCAGACCACGGTCGCTTTCTCGGCGGGCGACCTCGAGCTCACGCCGCGCGAGCTCGTCGACGGCCACGTCGCGGAGGAGACCTTCGCGAGGCTCCTCGAGAGCGAGGGCGAGCTCGTCGTCTCGCCGGTCCCGCCGGCCCTCTTCTCCGTCGCCTCGGTGTGCGCGCGCTACGGTGAGTCGCTGCCCCGCAAGGCGGACGCCGCGCTGCTCGAGCTGCTCGCGCGCCTCCCGGCCGACGTCGGCGTCGAGGTGCCGCCGCGGCTG
>JAEZBP010001050.1 GCA_023427125.1 Pseudomonadota bacterium
GCGCGGGATGGCGCGCCAGATCGGCGGCCGCTACGAGCTCGCGGCGATCGGCGCCGGCACCGACTGGCTCGACGACTATCGCCGCACCCACCGCAACAGCCTCTGCCCGACGACGGCGGCCGCGAGCGGCGAGCGGGGGCGCGGGCAGTGCCGCGACGCGCGACGGGTGGATCTCTTCATCCGGGTGCGCGCCCAGCAGGGGCAGCAGCAGGCTGCCGCCTGCACGCCGCCCTCCGACGTGGCCGGCGGCGAGTCGGGCCAGGCGCTCTACTGCTACGCCGACTGCCAGGCCCGCGCCGCCATCGGGCGCAACCCACAGGGCTTCCAGGCGCCCTCGAGCGCCTCCGATCTCCTCTTCGGCACCTCGGCGAGCGAGGCGCCGGCGGGCTGGATCGTCGACGGCAGCGTGAGCGGCGGCCCGGTCAACACCGCCAGCGTCCGCCAGCTGCTGCTGACTCAGTGACCTCCTTCTCGGACGGCCGAGCGGTGCGTGTCCGAGCTCTTGGCGGAAGGTCAGCGGCGCTGGGAAGAGGCGGAGACCAGGCATCGCGCAGCGATGCCGTGGGTCGACAGGGCCCCATCGCCCCGCGATGGGATCGGAGCCGTAGGTGCGGAGCGCCGAAGGCTCCGGACTTGGATGGGCGGGGCTGGTCCACAGCCCCGCCAGCCAGCTAAGGCAGGCCGCTCGCGGTCGGGTAGCTCTGCTGCTCCCAGTGGTGGATGCCCTCGTCGAGCACCGCCGTGTTCGTGAAGCCCTGCTCGCGCAGGGCGTCGACCACGCGGCCGCTCGCGGCGTGGGGGCAGCCGCAGTAGGCGATCATCCAGGTGCCGTCGCGCGGGAGCTCCTCCAGGATCGCGCTGAGCTCGTAGTAGGGCACGGGGATCGCGCCGGGGATCCGCAGCGTGAGCCAGTCGCTCGTCGCGCGCGCGTCGATGATGATCATGCGGGCGCCCCGCGCGAGCTCGCGGTTGACGTCGGCCGCCGGGACGAAGCGCTCGTCGCGGAGCGTCAGCCGCGCGCGAGGGCCGTCCGGGTTGACGATGAGCTCCATCTCGGAGAGCGGCGGCACCTGCGGCGGCTCGGCCGGCGGGGGCGGGACGGCGACGACGCCCGCGTCGCCGCCGAGGCCGCGGACGAAGGTGACCGCGTCGTCGATCTGCTGGGGCGAGAGCCGGCCGGTGAACGCCGGCATCCGCGTGCCGCTCCGGCCGTGAGCGATGGCGTACTGGATAAAGCCCGGGCTCGCGGTGGCGAGGAAGGCCGGGTTCGCGAGGCTCATCGCGTCGACGCCCTCGCCGCGGCCGCCGTGACAGCGGGCGCAGTACTCCGCGTACACCGCGCGGCCGCGGGCCGCGTCCCCCTCGACCCGCACGCCGTCGACCACCACGCGGGGCTCGTCGCTCAGGCTGCGCAGGTAGCGCACGATCGCGTCGATCTGCGCGTCGTCGAGCGGCCCGCCCCGCCGCGCCTCCCACGCGCTCATCGCCGTGCCCGGCCGCCCCTCGCGGATCGCGCGGGTCAGGAAGCGGTCGCTCGCGCTCCGCAGAAACTCCGGGCTCGAGAGCGAGGGCGCGTCGTCGGCCGCGTAGCCCTCCGCGCGATCGCCGTGGCAGAGCGAGCAATAGCGCTGGTAGAGCGCCTGGCCCTCCTCGACGTCGTCGTCCGGCCGGGCGTCGGGGGGCTCGACGGCGGCGCTCGTCGGCTCGTCGGTGTCTCCGCACCCGACGAGCAGCAGAAGAGAGAGGAGGGCCGGCCGCCACATCGCGGGGAGCATGACATGTTTTCCCGAGAGTCAATCCGGGCCGGCCGTCGAGTTTCCCGGCGAGCCTGCTAGGGTTCTCGCCGCCATGTACCTCGGGGTCGTCCTCAACCCGCTGGCCCGCAAGAACCGCAAGGTCCCGCCGGAGGCCTACGCCCGCGTGGAGCGGCTCGTCGGGCCCTGGGGCGAGGTGGTGCGCACGGACTCGCTGGCCGCGCTCCGGCCGGCGGTCGAGCGCATGCTGCCCAAGGTCACCCACTTCATCAGCGACGGCGGCGACGGGGCGCTCCACTGGCTGATCAACGAGGTGCGCAGCGCGTCGGGCGGCGACGCGAGCGCCCGCGAGTGGCCCACCTTCATCCCGACCAACGGCGGCACGATCGACTTCGTCGCGCACAAGGCCGGCGTCCGGGGGCGCACCGAGGCGATCGTGAGCGCGCTGGTCGACGCGGCGGCGGCCGGGGCACCCGTCCCCGAGGTCCGCCTCGACACGCTGCACCTCGCGGGCGTGCACCAGGACGGGGCTCGCTTCGATCGCCTCGGCTTCGCGCTCGCCGCGGGCGGCGTCGGCCTGCGCTTCTTCGACAAGTACTACGAGGATCCGTCGCCGAGCCCGATGACGATCGTCCGCATCATCTCGCGCACCGTCGCCGATCTCGCGCGCGACCGGGTGGGGCGGCCCTCGCGGGCGAGCTACGCGGCCCACCTCTTCCGGCCGACCTACGCGAGGGTCGTCATCGACGGCGAGGAGCTCCACGCGCGGCGGCACGGCGGCATCCACGCGGGGGCGTTCGACGTGAACCTCGGCGGGGTCATCCGGGTCTTCCCGCTGGCCGAGGAGCGCGGCGTCCTCCACTTCCAGGCCGGCGAGATCAGCCCGCTCAACATGGTCAAGAGCCTGCCCGCCCTCGCCCGCGGCGGGGCGATCCGCGCGCCGGACTTCCGCGACGTGGCCGGCCGCTGCATGGAGATCGACGCCGACCCCGGCGAGCGGCTCGACCCGGTGATCGACGGCGAGCGCTTCGAGCGGCTGCGCCGCCTCGAGGTGCGCCCCGGCCCCGAGATCCGCATCGCCTCCGTCTCGGCCTGACCGGCTCCGTTGCTGGCGCGCCCTCGCGCGCCAAGCGACTCAAGACGGGGAACGCCGAGGCGCGCGTTCACCCTCGGCGGGACACCGGGGGCGGGTAGCGTCCACTGGACGGAAAGGTCGGGCCGCGCGCTCGCGAAGCGCGCGCACAGCTAATAGAGCGGGCGGCGGCGGGTCGCGAACCACTCGCGGTACTCGTCCATCCGGGCGCGCTGCTCGGCGGGGGCGTGGCCCTGGCAGCTCCGCAGCTCGCCGCTGCCCTCGGGCGCGCCCCAGCGGCGCTCGACGCAGTCGTTCGGGTTGTAGGCCATCTCGAACGCGCGGGCGCGCTCGACCAGCGCGCTGAGGGTGAGGGTCTGCTCCTGACCGTCGCTGCGGCGGTAGCGGAAGCTCCGGCGCGCGAGCTCCTCGGTGCGCCGCGCCGTCACCCGCTCGACCTCGGCGGCGACGCCCTCCTCGGTGACGCCGAAGCGCGCCGGGCTGCGGCGCAGGACGTCGGTGAAGCCGAGCACCGTGTCCATCGCGACCAGCATCCGCATGTCGCGCGCGGGCGTGCTGAAGTCCTCCCACGGGCCCGAGGTCAGGAAGATCGCGCCGCCCGACGGCATCTCCATCACCCGGCCGGGCCGCTCGCGCTTCCAGTCCTCGCCGTTCTGCACCGACACCACCCGCCGCACCGCCGACTCCTCGAGCGCGTCGATCAGCGCGAGCTGCGCCTGCCACGCGTCGAGCGGCCGCGGGTTGATGATGCCCTCCATGCGCTCGTAGTACTCGTCGGTCGTGCCCTCGTACTGCTGCATCGAGAAGGGCACGTACCCGCGGCGCGCGGTGATCGCCTCGTTCGGCAGGCTCTCGTAGGTGCGCTCCGCGCGACTGTAGAGCACCGGACGGAACGCCTTGAACCCGGCGCCGACGTGCGTGGTGTCGGGATCGAAGAGGAAGGTCCCGCGCCAGAAGCGGCGGCGGCCGACGGTGCCGTCGGGCTGCGCGTCGGCGCCCATCAGGATGCCGTACTGATCACCGACGCCCTGCGGCACCCAGCGCGCGATGATCAGGAGGTGACCGTAGGGATCGGCGAAGACGGTCCCCGGCCGCAGGGCCTCGCGCGTCATCGGGATCGGGTAGAGGGCGGTCTCGGAGTCGCCCGGGTGGGTCCGGCCGCTCGCCGAGTGCACCGCGTGCTTCACCTGCGATCCGATGAACCAGCGGAACGCGTCGACCTCGTTGGTGTGCTCGTGGGCGATCTCCGGGCCGAGGAGCGCGTCGCACGTCGGGAGCTCGCCGCGGCGGCCCCGGGTGCAGGCCCGGAACCCGAAGGGCAGCCGCATCTTCCACGCGAAGTAGGTGCGCAAGAAGTACGGCAGATCCGCGCAGTCGGGCGTGAGGCGGATGCGCGACTCCTCATCCTGGCCGAAGTGGTTGAAGAGGATGTTGCGCGAGCGATCCTGGAGCAGCACCGAGAGCCCGCTCCAGGTGAGATCCTCGTCGAGCGGGTAGTCGAAGAGCTGCTCGACGAACGCGCTGTAGAGCGCCTCGGTGTCGGCCTCCCAGCGCAGGCGCGGCTCCCAGATCCGCTCCGGGTTGGCGGCGCGCGGCCTCATCGCTTGGCCCGCGACGCGGATCTGCTCGCACGCCGCGACGTTGGGCCCGTCGCCGAGCGCGACCGTCCAGAGGCCCGCCGTCGGTCGCTCGATCTCGGCCCAGTAGGTGAACGGGGGGCCGCCGAGGCGCCGCGCCGGAGGGCTGTGCCGCCGGCCCTCCGCGTCGACGAGCGTCAGGCCCATCGGGCCGAGCTCCTCGGTGGAGGTGACCATGACGCGCAGCGGCTGGTGCACGTTCGGCTGGGCGGGCGAGTGGAAGACCCGCACCGCGAGGCCGTCGTCGCACGCGCGGGCGGAGGGCACGTCGACCGGCGACGCGGCCCTCGGCGTGGCGACCCCGATCAGCTCGCTCGTCATGCGGCGGCCGAGGATCACGATGCGCTCGAGCCGCTCGAGGAACGAGCGACGGCTCGAGCCGTGGCCGAGGGTGAGATCGCTGACCGTCACCCGATCGACGCGCCGCAGGGTCTCGTCGTCGCCCTCGTCGCACGCCTCGGCGTACTCGGAGAACGAGTGGATCGCGCTCGGCGTCCCCTCCGCGTCGTGCCCGAGGTAGAGCATGATGTGGCCGGGGAAGTGGAGGAGCACGACGCCGTGGCGCTGAGCGGCGTCGACCAGGCGCTGGCGCTCGCCGAGATCGGCGATCGCGCTCACGTCGATGCTGTGCGTGCCCGAGGCGGCCTGCCGTCCGCTGTGCCGCGGGAGCTCGAGGCCGAAGGCGCCGAGCACGTCCATGACGAAGCGCGAGCAGTCGACGCCGCCCTCGTGCCCTCCCCAGCCGTAGGGCCGGTCGATGCGCGCGAACGCCTCCTCGAGCACGGCGCGCCGCGTCAGCGGCCGGAGCGCAGGCGCGAGGCCCTCGGCCGGCGCTCGATGGACGCCCGCGGCGTCGGCGAAGAGG
>JAEZBP010001075.1 GCA_023427125.1 Pseudomonadota bacterium
AGCCAGTCGAGGAACTCCGCGCTCTCCATCTCGCGCTCGATCTCGACGAGTCGCACCGCCGCGCGCTGCTTCGTCTCCCGATCGCCGAGGCTCGCGATCAGCTCCGAGAGCTTCACCAGCGCGCCCTGCGGCAGCCTCGCGTTCAGCGCGCTCACCAGCCTCGAGGCGGCGGGCGCCCCGAGCTGGCGCACCACCTGCTCGGCGCTGTAGTTGCCCTCGAGGCTCCGGGCGTTGAAGTCCACGACGAACCAGTCCACCACGGCGTCGGTCAGCTCACGTCGGTGCTCGTCCGAGGCATAGGGGACCAGCAGGAACGCGGCGTCCTTCGCGCGCACCTGTCGCCGCGGCACCCCCTCCGCGTCGTCGCCGGCCTGCGGAGCGTCCTCGCCGCGCATCATCCCGATCAGGTCGGGCACCATCCGATCGACCAGCCGCGGCCGGACGTCCTCGGGGAGCTGCCGCGCCGCGGCCTGGAGCTCGGCGACGCCGTCGACGTCCTCCCGCGGCTCCATCCGCACGAGCGCGATGCCGGCGTAGGCCCGCAGCTCGTCCTCGTACTTGTCAGCGAGGAAGACCGCGACGATCTTCCCCGGGCCCTTCACGGTCCCGGTCCAGTTGTCGATGTCCGCGGAGGTGACCTTGCATCCGGCGAGGGCCACGCAGGAGAGAGCGATCAGCGCGGGTAGGATCGTTCGTCGCATTCTTCCTCATCATCGGGGGCGACCCTACGATGGCGCGCGCGAGCGGGTGTGCCCGGCGCCGGAGCCGTTCGAGGCGGCACCCGATAGTAGAGGATCCGGGCCCCCAATCAAGATCGGTAATCGGGTAACTGTCAGAAACCGCAGGCGTTTGCGCAAGCACGCCCAAGACGGGGACGTGCGAGCGCGGAGCGCGAGCCGGGGGGCGTTCGGCGCCGTGCCCGAGCGCCCCACGCCGCGCGGAAACTTGACGCGGAGGCCCCCGGTCGGCCATCGTGCGCTGTAGGGAGGACGTCTACTTGGGCGCACCTCAGAGCACATCGGTCAACCAAAGCCACGGCGAGCTCGGGCGACGCCACGAGGTCATCGGGATCCTCTGCGCGGCGGCCACGCTCTTGGTCTCGCTCTCGCTCTGGTCCTACGACGCGCGCGGCGGCGAGAACTGGATCGGCCCGGTCGGCGCCGCCCTCGCCGGGATCCTCGCGAGCGCCTTCGGTGTGGCGGCCTGGCTGGTCCCGCTCGAGCTCGGCTTGGCCACGCTGCGCCTCTTCCAGCGCCGGGTGGCGCCGATCGGCGTCGGCCGAGTCGCGGGCACGATGGTGATGGTGCTGGTCGGCTGCGCGCTGACCCACCTCGCGCTGACCGAGCAGGTCGTCTTCGGAGGCCACATGCCGGGCGGGTTGCTCGGTGAGGTCCTCGGCGAGGTCCTCCGCTCGCTGCTCGGGCTGACCGGCGCGTTCGTGGTCGGGACCGCCACGCTGCTCATCACCACCGTGCTCCGCACGCCCTTCTCGGTGATCCGGGCTGCGCGCCGCGCCGCCGAGTGGTCGCTGGCGTTCGGCCGGCGGGCGCACGAGGGCGCGCTCAAGGCGTGGGACGCCTGGCGCGAGGCGAAGGAGCTCGAGCGACTCGAGCGCGAGGAGGCCGAGCGGGAGGCGCAGCCGCGCATCGTCGAGCCGGCCCACGACACCGAGCCGGGGGACCGCGCGATCGTGCTGGCCGAGGACGAGGAGCGCGACGAGGAGCCCGAGGACCTCGAGGCGGAGCTCCTGGACGAGGCGGAGGAGCCGGAGGAGCCCGAGCACGAGGAGCTCGCCGCGCCTCCGCCGCTCCCGCGCAAGGGCAAGGCCGAGAAGCCCGAGCCCGAGCCCGCGCCGCGCTCCAAGAAGAAGAAGGACGGCCCCACCATCGTGGCCCCGAGCGAGGCGGCGGCGGCGAAGCGCACCGTGGCGATGGAGCCGGCGCCCGAGGAGCGCGGCGCGCACCGCTTCGATCTGCCGCCCACCAGCCTCTTCGATCCCACGCCGCCGCAGGCGATCCACATCGACGAGAAGACCCTCCGCGAGAACGCGCAGCAGCTCACGGAGAAGCTCGAGGCCTACGGCGTGCGCGGCCGGGTGGACGAGATCCACCCCGGCCCGGTCGTGACCATGTACGAGTTCGAGCCGCAGAGCGGGACCAAGATCTCGAAGATCGCCGGCCTCTCGGACGACCTCGCGATGGCGCTCGCAGCGCACAAGGTCCGCATCGTCGCGCCGCGCCCGGGCAAGGCGCGGGTCGGCTTCGAGCTGCCGAACAAGGAGCGGCAGACGGTCTACCTGCGCGAGATCCTCGAGGACGAGCGCTGGGTGCGCATGAAGGCGGCGCTCCCCGTCGCGTTCGGCAAGGACATCGCGGGCCAGCCGGTCTACGGCGACCTCGCGCGCATGCCTCACCTCCTGGTGGCCGGCGCGACCGGCGCGGGCAAGAGCGTCGGGCTCAACGTGATGCTCTGCTCGCTGCTGCAGCGCCGCACCCCCGAGGAGGTGCGGATGCTGATGATCGATCCGAAGGTGGTCGAGCTCGCGGTCTTCGACGGGATCCCGCACATGCTCCTGCCGGTCGTGACCGACATGAAGAAGGCGGCGCTCGCGCTGCGCTGGGCGGTCGACGAGATGGAGCGACGCTATCAGCTCTTCGCCGACGCCGGCGCGCGGAGCATCGCGACCTACAACGCCCGCGTCGACAAGGTGCTGAGCGGCGAGATGCCGGTCGAGAAGCTCCTGCGCAGCTACGCGAACAAAGTGCGCGCGCAGGGCGCGCACGGCGAAGAGGTGCTCCTCGATCCGGTCGACGGCGAGCCGGCCGATCCGCCGCCGAAGCCGGAGAAGCTCCCCTACGTGGTCGTCGTGGTCGACGAGTTCGCGGACCTCATGATGGTCGCCGCCAAGGACGTGGAGGCCGCGATCGCGCGGCTCGCGCAGAAGGCGCGGGCGGCGGGCATCCACGTGATCCTCGCGACGCAGCGGCCGAGCGTCGACGTCATCACCGGGATGATCAAGGCGAACTTCCCCGCGCGCATCGGCTTCAAGGTGAGCCAGCGCGAGGACAGCAAGACCATCCTCGGCCGGCAGGGCGCCGAGCACCTGCTCGGGATGGGCGACATGCTGATGATCCCGCCCGGCGCGAGCGATCTACACCGCGTGCACAGCGCGTTCGTGAGCGAGGACGAGGTCAAGCGGCTCTGCGACCACCTGCGCGAGCAGGGCCGGCCGGTCTACGACGAGAAGATCCTCGAGCCGCGCGGCGACGACGAGGACGGCGGCGGCGACGCGGAGGGCGGCGGGAGCGACGATCCGATCTACGACCGCGCGGTCGCGTGCGTCGCGCAAGCCGGCTACTGCTCGATCAGCCACATCCAGCGGCAGCTCGGGGTCGGCTACAACAAGGCCGCCAAGCTGGTGGAGCGCATGGAGCAGGACGGAGTCGTCGGGCCGCCGAGCGGCAAGGCCGGCGGACGCCGCGAGGTGCTGGTCCAGGCGCTCTGATCGACGAGCGAAGCGGAGTGACGGTAGGCCGACACCTGCTGCCGTTTGCAGGTGTCGGGATGCCTGCTGCCGTTCGCAGGTCGGGT
>JAEZBP010001079.1 GCA_023427125.1 Pseudomonadota bacterium
ATCGGGGCCTGCACCCGTCCTTCTCGAGCGTTTGACCCCCGCCGTTTGACACAGCGCAGCACGCGCGTGCCATACTCACCGCGCGTCACATTCCCGTGACGACTGGGAGAGCGCCCAAGGTGTCCCAAGCTCCGGCTCCCGCGATCCCGCACCCGCCGCCGCAGCCCGCGGGCGACGAGAAGATGCCGGTCCGCTTCGGCAAGTACACGCTGATCCGCAAGCTGGCGGTCGGCGGGATGGCCGAGCTCTTCCTCGCTCTGCAGCGCTCGGTGGCGGGCTTCGAGAAGCTCATCGTCGTCAAGCGCGTGCTGCCGCACCTCGTGAAGGACGAGAGCTTCATCGAGATGCTGCTGGCCGAGGCGCGCATCGCGGCCACCCTCAACCACCCGAACGTCGCGCACATCTACGACGTCGGCTCGGTCGACGGGCAGTTCTACATCGCCATGGAGCACATCCACGGCGAGGACCTTCGCTCGCTCGTCCGCGAGATGAAGAACAAGAACGTCACGTCGTTCCCGCTCGAGCACGCGCTCGCGATCGTGCTCGGCTGCTGCGCCGGCCTCGCCTACGCGCACGAGAAGAAGGACCTCGACGGCGAGCCGATGGGCATCGTCCACCGCGACGTCAGCCCGCAGAACATCCTCGTGACCTTCACGGGCGACGTGAAGCTCGTCGACTTCGGCATCGCGAAGGCGGGCCGCGGGCAGATGGAGGACACGGGCTCGGGCCAGCTCAAGGGCAAGGTCCCGTACATGAGCCCCGAGCAGGCGCAGGGCGAGAACCTCGACGCGCGCAGCGACGTCTTCTCGCTCGGCATCATGCTCTTCGAGCTGTGCACCGGGCGGCGCCTCTTCCGCGGCAAGAACGAGATGGACACCCTCCGCAAGATCGTGGAGGACGAGTACCCGCGGCCGCGCGAGCTCAACCCGCACCTGAGCCCGCGGCTCGAGGCGATCATCCTGCGCTCGCTTGAGAAGAGCCTCGAGCGCCGCTACCAGTCCGCGCGCGAGATGCAGGCGGACCTCGAGGACTACATCCGCCAGGAGCAGCTGAAGGTCAGCGCGCTCTCGCTCGGCGCGTGGATGCAGAGCCTCTTCGCGGACAAGCTCGAGCAGCAGAAGCAGCTGCTCACCGAGGGTCGCCAGCTCGCCGAGGTGATCGCGGCGCAGGTCGCCGAGGAGGAGCGCGAGGGCTCGCTCGGCACCGGCGGCTACGCCTCGCACGTGCGGCAGAAGCCGGCGTCGAAGGCGCCGTGGATCATCCTCGCGCTGGTGCTGCTGGTGGCGATCGGCGGGGGGGCGGCGGCGTTCGTGCTCTTCCCGTCGACGCCGGCGCCGGCGACGGGGCCGGGGGTGATCGCCATCCGCACCAACCCCCCCGGCGCCGCCATCTGGATCGACGGCGAGCGCCGGCCCGAGAGCACGCCGGCGGCCATCCGCGAGCTGCCGATCGGGGCGAGCTACGCGGTGAAGCTGACCCACGAGGGCTACGCGGCGCACAACGAGCAAGTCGAGCTGCGCGAGGGCGCCGAGACCGCCGACCTGAACGTCACGCTACGGCGGCCGAGCGCGAGCGACTTCGCGGTGATCCGCGTGCGCACCATCCCCGCCGGGGCGCAGGTGCTGCTCAACGGGCGCGACACCGGGAGCACCACGCCGGCGATGGTGCCCGAGGTCCCCCCCGGGCAGGCGCACACGCTCGCGCTCGCGCTCGAGGGCTACGTCACGCGGACCGAGACGGTGACGCTCGAGGCCGGCCAGGTCGCGGAGCTGAGCTTCGAGCTCGAGCGCATGCCGCTCCAGGCGGGCGAGTCGATCGTCCGGATCGTCACCGAGCCGGAGGACGCGCGGGTGCAGATCGACGGTCGCTGGCACGAGGGCGGCTCGCCCTACGAGCTGCGGATGCCGACCCAGCGGCTGCGGGTGACGGTGGCGAAGGCCGGCTTCCGCTCGGTCGAGCGCGACATCGCGCTCGTGAGCGGCGAGGCGAGCGAGGTGACGGTGGAGCTCGAGCGCGAGCGGCGCCGGCCGAACGAGCGCGAGACGACGTCGCCGCCGCCGCCGACCTCGAACGAGCCGGGGCGGCTGACGTTCAACTCGACGCCGTGGTGCAACGTGAGCGTCGGCGGGCGCAACGCGGGGCAGACGCCGGTGGTGAACTTCTCGCTGCCGCCCGGCCGCCACACCGTGGTCTGCGAGAACCCGCAGCAGGGCACCCGGCGCGTCCAGATCACCGTCGAGCCCGGCGAGACCGTGCGCCGCTCGATCACGTTCTGAGATGAGCGCGTTCTGAGATGAGCGAGGCAGAGCCCGATGCGGGGGCCGGCCGGCGCCGCGTCGCGCTGTGGATCCTCCGCATCCTCGGCACCGCCGCCGGCATCGCGTACGTCGCGTGGAAGGTCGACCTCGGCGACGTCGAGAGCGCGATCAGCCGCGTCGCCCCGCTCGCGGTGGCGGCCGCCTGCGCGATCACGGCGGTGAACCTGGTGCTCGGCGCCCTCCGCTGGCGCGTGCTCCTCGCGGCGTACGGCGCGCCGCGCCCGCCGCGGATCGCGAGGCTCGTGCACGCGTACTTCGTCGGCTTCTTCTACAACACCTACCTCCCCGGCGGCGTCGGCGGCGACGTGGTGCGCGGCGTCGTCACGCGCAGCGCCTTCGGCGAAGAGGGATCGACCTCGGCGACCGCCTCGGTGGCCGTGGTGCTGGTCGAGCGCGTGCTCGGCCTCTCGGGCCTGCTGCTCGTCGTGAGCGGCACCTCGCTCGTCGAGCCCCTCCCCGGCACCGAGGGCGTGCTCCCCTTCAGCGCGGCGCTGCTGCTCGCCGCGCTCTCGGGCGT
>JAEZBP010001081.1 GCA_023427125.1 Pseudomonadota bacterium
GTCGGCGATCGCGACGCCGCCCGCGCCGCGGCCGCCGAGTATCTCGCGCGCTACCCCGAGGGTCGGCACGCCGCGCGGGTGCGCTCGGCCGCTGGAGGCGACCAACCTTCTTACTAAGGGAAACCCATACGTTCATTGGGAGCACGGCCGCTCGTTTGGGAGTATTCTCCCATCATCGTGATCGAGGTGACTGAAGTTCGCGTCTTGGTCGCCGACGACCACCCCGCGATCCGGCGGGGGATGGCGGATGTGGTCAGCAGCTGCCCGGGCTTCCGGGTGGTGGCCGAGGCCGGGTCGGCCGACGAGGCGCTGTCCGCCGCTCAGCGAGAGACGCTCGACATGGCGATCACCGATCTCGGGATGCCGGGCGCCCACGGGCTCGAGCTCGTCCGGAGGCTGCACAAGCGCTACCCGCAGGTCGCGCTCCTCGTGTTCAGCCAGCATCGCGAGGAGGACGTCGGCCTCGCTTGCCTCAGGGCGGGCGCGAGCGGCTTCCTCAACAAGGGCGCGTCGGTCGAGGAGATCCGGCTCGCGCTCACCACCGTCGCGGACGGCCGGCGCTACCTCTCGCCGGCGCTGATGGAGGCCCTCGTGGAGGGCGTCGGCGAGGAGCCCCCGCCGGCGCACCACCTCGGGCTCTCGGAGCGCGAGCTCGAGGTCCTCGTCGGCCTCGCGCGCGGCCAGCGGGTCACGCAGATCGCGTCGTCGCTCGGCATCAACCCGAAGACCGTCCACACCTACCGCGCGCGCATCTTCGACAAGCTCCGCGTGCGCACCAACGTCGACCTCGCGCTCTACGCGGTCGAGAACGGTCTGCTGCCCAAGGGTCGAGTGGGCACGGGATGAGCACGGGAGCGAAGCGAAGTGACGGGAGCCCGAGACCTGCCGAGCCGTGAGTCCGGGCCGCTCGCCGGTGTGCGCGTGCTCGAGCTCGGGCAGCTGCTCGCGGGGCCCTGGGCCGGGGCGCTGCTCGCGTACTTCGGGGCCGAGGTCATCAAGGTGGAGCCGCCCGAGGGCGATCCCATCCGCACCTGGCGCGGGCTCGACGAGGGCGGCACCTCGTACTGGTGGCGGAGCGTCGCGCGCAACAAGCGCTGCATCACGCTGAACCTGCGCGAGCCCCGCGGCCGCGAGCTGGCTCGGCGCCTCGCGCTCGAGCACGACGTGCTGATCGAGAACTTCCGGCCCGGCACGATGGAGCGCTGGGGCCTCGGGCCCGACGTGCTCCGGCGCGAGAAGCCCGCCTTGATCTACACGCGGGTCAGCGGCTACGGGCAGAGCGGCCCCTACGCGTCGCGTCCGGGCTACGCGGCGGTCGCGGAGGCGATCGGGGGCCTGCGCCACCTGACCGGCGTTCCGGGCGATCCGCCGGTGCGCGCGAACCTCAGCCTCGGCGACACGCTCGCGGGCCTGCACGCGGCGCTCGGCGTCCTGGTCGCGCTCCACGCGCGGGGCGCGAGCGGAGAGGGGCAGACGATCGACATCGCGCTCTTCGAGGCGGTCTTCAGCGTGCTCGAGTCCGTCGTGCCCGAGCACGCCGCCACCGGCGTCGCGCGTGGCCCGAGCGGCGCCACCCTCGAGGGGATCGTCCCCTCGAACCTCTACCCGTGCCGCGGCGGGCGCTGGGTCGTCATCGGCGCCAACGGCGAGTCGCTCTTCGCGAGGCTGATGCGCGCGATCGGGCGGCCCGAGCTCGCCGCCGATCCGAGCCTCGCCTCCAACCCCGGCCGGGTGCGCGCGCGCTCGCGGATCGACGCGGCGATCGCCGCCTGGACCTCCGAGCGCACGCCGGGTCAGGTCGTCGACGCGCTGGTCGAGGCGGAGGTCCCCTGCGGGCCGATCCACGACGCGGCCGCGATGCGCGCCGACCCGCACTTCATCGCCCGCGGGCTCTTCGAGCGGGGGCCGACGGAGCGCGGCGAGGTCGTGCTCCCCGCGCTCGCGCCGCGCCTCGAGCGCACCCCCGGCGAGACCCGGTGGGCGGGCCGCCCGCTCGGCGCCGACACCGACGCGGTCCTCCGCGAGCTGCTCGGGATGAGCGAGGAGTCGATCGGCGAGCTGCGGCGCGCGGGCGTGATCGGCGCGTGATCCTCAGGCGGCCGCCCCTCGCCACGAGCCGAGCACGTACGAGAAGACGAGGGGAGCGACGATCGTAGCGTCGGACTCGATCACGAAGCTCGGGGTGCCCACGTCGAGCTTGTTCCAGGTGATCTTCTCGTTCGGCACCGCGCCGCTGTACGAGCCGTACGACGTGGTGCTGTCCGAGACCTGGCAGAAGTAGCTCCACGCCGGGCACGGCTCGCGCAGATCGAGCTGGATCAGCGGGACCACGCAGATCGCGAAGTCCCCCGCGATCCCGCCGCCGATCTGGAAGAAGCCGATCTTGCTGAGCGCCGAGGTCTCGCGGTACCACGACACCAGCTCGGTCATGTACTCGACGCCGGTCCTCACGAGCGACGCGTCGAGCTCGCCCGCGATCACGCGCGCCGTGAAGGCGTTGCCGAGGGTCGAGTCCTCCCAGCCGGGCACGAAGATCGGCAGGTCCTTCTCGGCCGCCGCGAGCAGCCACGAGTGGGCCGGGTCGCTCTCGTAGGGCTTGGCGATCACGCCCGAGCGGATGAGCTCGTAGAGGAACTCGTGCGGGAGCTGCCGCCGCCCCTCGCTCGCCGCGCGCTTCCAGAGATCGATGAGGGGGCGCTCGATCTTCCGCATCGCCGCCTCCTCGGGGATCGCCACGTCGGTGACCCGCGCGAGCCCGCGATCGCGCAGCGCGGCCTCGTCCTTCGGCGACAGATCGCGGTAGTGGGGCAGCCGCACGTACTGCTCGCGCGCGACGAGGTTGAAGAGATCCTCCTCGAGGTTGGCGCCCGTGCAGCTGATCGCGTGCACCTTGTCCGCGCGGATCATCTCGGCCAGCGAGACGCCGAGCTGCGCGGTGCTCATCGCGCCGGCGAGGCTGACCATCATGCGACCGCCGCGCTCGACGTGGCGCACGTACGCCTTCGAGGCGTCGATCAGCGTGCGCGCGTTGAAGTGACGGAAGTGGTGCTCGAGGATCTCGCGCACGTCGTTCATGGGGTTCGCTCCTTTCACGAGCAGTGGCCCGCCGCGGGAGCGGCAGAACCAGGGCTGAGGTGAGGGGTGAGAACCCTCCGACGCGCGCGCACCGTCTCCGGCGCTGGATGGCGTCTTCGGGCATGAGAGCGCGCGCGAGGCGCGCACCGACCGTGGTCCTTACCGGGGAGGGCGACGAGTGTCAAACGCGGGAGGGCCGGGAATGCTAGTCTCGCCGGCTCGTGCGTATCGGTGTGATCGGCGATGTCCACCTCGAGCTCGACGCGATCGACGTCGCGCAGCTCGACGCGCTCGGCTACGACCGGCTGTTCTTCGTCGGCGATCTCGCGACCTACTCCCACAAGGCGGGGCTCGAGGTCGCGCGGCACATCGCGCGGCTCGAGACGCCGGCGCTCGTGATCCCGGGCAACCACGACGCGGCCAATGTCTTCCAGATGGCCGCCGAGGTCCTCGAGGCCGACGTGATCCTGCCCCTCTTGAACGTCGGCCAGCGCGCGCGGGTGAGCGAGCTCGCGCAGGCCCTCGGGCGCGCGACGGTCGCCGGCTACAGCGTCCATCGGCTCGACGCGCCGTGGGGCGCGCTCGCGGTGATCGCCGGGCGGCCCCACTCGGCCGGCGGGGCCCACCTCGCGTTCCGGCCGCACCTCGCAGAGGCCCACGGCGTCGACTCGATCGAGCGCTCGGCCGAGAAGCTCGAGGCGCTGATCGACGGCTGCGAGCTCGAGGAGCTCATCTTCCTCGCGCACAACGGCCCGAGCGGGCTCGGCGCGCGGCGCGACGACATCTGGGGCTGCGACTTCCGCTCGAGCGAGGGCGACTTCGGCGATCCCGACCTCGAGCGCGCGGTGCGCTACGCCCGCGAGCGCGGCAAGAAGGTGCGCGCGGTCGTCGCCGGGCACATGCACCACCACCTCAAGGGCGGCGGCCAGCGGCGCTGGCGGGTCGAGCGCGACGGAACGCTCTACCTCAACGCGGCGCGCGTGCCGCGCGTCTTTCCGCGCGGGGGCCGCACCCTGCGCCACCACGTCGAGCTCGTGCTCGACGCCGATCGCGTCGTGGCGCGCGAGGTCCTCCTCGAGACGCCGACCGAAGGAGCGAGCGCATGAGCTTGTTCGTCACCGCCGCCGCCGGCACCGAGGTGGCCCTCCGCGACGAGCTGCGCGAGCTCGGGCTGCGCAAGGTGCGCGCCGATCGGGGAGGCGTGCGCCTCGACGGCGAGCGCGACGAGGCGCGCACGGTCTGCCTCGGGACGCGGATCGGCGTGCGCGCGCTGCTCGAGATCGGGCGCTTCGCCTGCCCGAGCGAGGACGCGCTCTACGAGGGCATCGCCGCCATCGAGTGGGAGCGCTGGCTGCGCCCCGCGCTCACGCTCGGCGTGAGCGCGGTCGCGAAGGACAGCGCCCTCCGCCACACCAACTACATCGCGCAGCGCACGAAGGACGCGATCGTCGATCGCCAGCGCGCCAAGGAGGGCAGCCGCTCGTCGGTGGATCGACACGACCCTGACGTCGGCATCTTCGTGCACCTCAAGCGCGACGAGGCGGCGATCTTCCTCGACGCCTCCGGCGGCTCGCTGCACGCGCGCGGGTGGCGCGCGCGCGCCGGGGTCGCGCCGCTCAAGGAGACGCTCGCCGCGGCGCTCCTGCGGCTGAGCGGCTGGGATCGCGCCTCGCCGCTGATCGATCCGATGTGCGGCTCGGGGACCATCCCGATCGAGGCGGACCTCTGGGCGCGCGGGGTGCCTCCGCAGTTTCCGTCGCGGCGCTTCGGCTTCGAGCGCTGGGCCGACTACGACGAGAGCGCCGCGCAGCGCACCGCCGAGCAGCGGGCCTGGCGGGCGGAGGCGGCGCGCGACGAGGGCCCCTGGTGCCTCGGCTACGATCGCGACGAGAGCATGGTCGAGCTCGCCCGGTCCAACGGGCAGCGCGCGCGCTCGAGCGCCACGTTCGGCCTGCGCGCGATCGAGGACTTCGTGCCGACCGATCAGCCGGCGCTCGTGATCGCGAACCCCCCTTACGGCGAGCGCCTCGAGGCGGACCGCGCGACCTGGCGCGCCCTCGGTCGAGCGGTCCAGCGCATGGAGGGGCAGCGCGTCGCGCTCCTCTTGCCCGAGGAGGCGCCGAACGTGATGGAGCGCCCGCCCATGGCGGTCCACCGCGTCTTCAACGGCCGCCTGCCCTGCCGCTTCGCGATCTGGGCGCCGGAGTGAGGCGCATGCAGCACCGTTGATGCCCCCCGGGGTTCGGTTACACTCTGGAAACGGACTCCGCGGCGACGGCTCCAACGTCTGTCGATGGAGCGGGTCGAAGGCCACTCGGACGGCATGGTGGGCGTGGACGCGAAGCAGGGCACTGGGACCACCGACGCGCTGGTCGGCACGGTGATCCACGATCGGTTCCGCATCATCGCGCCCATCGCGCGCGGCGGGATGGGGGCGGTCTACAGGGCCGAGCAGGCTCCGCTCGGGCGCCTCGTCGCCATCAAGGTGCTGAGCCCCAAGCACGACGAGGAGAAGGACCCGGAGTTCCGCAAGCGCTTCTTCCTCGAGGCGGCGACCGTCGCGAAGCTGAGCCACCCGAACACCGTCACGGTCTTCGACTACGGCCAGAGCGACGGCATCTACTTCATCGTGATGGAGCTGCTCGAGGGGGTCACCCTCAAGACGGCCCTCAAGCGCGACGGCGCCTTCGCCCCCGAGCGCGCGATGCAGGTGACCAAGCAGATCTGTCGCTCGCTCCGCGAGGCGCACCGGCTCGGGATCATCCACCGGGACATGAAGCCCGGGAACGTGATGCTGCTCGAGCAGGGCGACGAGAAGGACTACGTGAAGGTCCTCGACTTCGGCCTCGTGAAGGACATCGAGGCGGACGACGAGGAGGACCTGACCCAGGCGGGCGTGTTCATGGGCTCGCCGAAGTACATGTCGCCCGAGCAGATCCAGGGCGAGCGCGTCGATGGGCGCAGCGACATCTACTCGGTCGGCGTGCTGCTCTACGAGATGCTGGCCGGCGCCCCGCCCTTCGTGCGCGAGAAGCAGGTCCAGATCCTCATGGACCACATCAACTCCCCGCTGCCGCCGCTGCCCGCCAGCGTCCCGCTCGAGCTGGCGCATGTGGTCGAGCGCTGCCTCGCGAAGAAGCGCGAGGATCGCTTCCCCGACATGGACGCGCTCCTCCACGCGCTCAAGGTCGTGGCCGGCGAGCTGGCGCTGCCGTCGAGCGCGGAGCTCGGCCTCTCGGGCGACTACCCGATCGGGCGAACCCCCGTCAGCGGCGTGCACGCGCTCTCGGGCGATCCGCTGCGGACGACCTCGAGCGGCTCGATCTCGGCGCCCACGATCACCGGCGTCTCCGGCGCGGTCCCCGCGGCTCCCGTCGAGCCGCCTGCCCCGCAAGGGAGCCGCACGATCACGATCGTCCTCGGAGCGGTGGTGCTCGCGCTCGCGGCGGCGATCACGGTGGTGGCCGTCGACCCCTTCGGCGCGCCCGATCCCGCGG
>JAEZBP010001088.1 GCA_023427125.1 Pseudomonadota bacterium
AGCTCGAGCGGCGCGGGGTGCTCGGCCTCCTGCATCGTGCGGGCCGGCAGCTTCGACGCGCGCGCCCGCGGCCCGTACACGCTGCGGGTGACGGCGAGGCCGGGCACGCTGTAGCGGGCTGGCGCGCATTGTTGGCTGGCGCCTGGCCGAGCGGACCGGGCCCTGCCGTCCGGTCGGCGCTTCCGGTCCACGGTGTCCAGTCAGCGGTGAACGCCTCCGCTCGGCGTTCCCCGAGCCGCCGTGAGGTCGGGACGGCGTCTGAGCCGGGGAGATGGCGCCCGCCCGGGGGCTAGGGCCAAAGGAGAGGCCGATGCCCGCTCCTATCGAGGACTACGCGCTGATCGGCGACTGCGAGACCAGCGCGCTGGTCGGCAAGGACGGCTCGATCGACTGGCTCTGCTGGCCGCGCTTCGACTCGGACGCGTGCTTCGCGGCGCTGCTCGGCGCGAGAGACAACGGGCGATGGCGCCTCGCGCCCAAGTCGGGGCGCGCGCGCACGTCGCGGCGCTATCGCGAGGGGACGCTGATCCTCGAGACGTGCTTCGAGGCCGACGAGGGCGCGGCGGTGGTGATCGACTTCATGCCGCTGCGCGCCTACGCCCCGTCGCGCTGCGAGCACAGCATCTCGGACCTCGTCCGGATCGTGCGGGGCGTCCGCGGGCGCGTCGAGCTCTCGATGGAGCTCGTCCTGCGCTTCGGCTATGGGCGCACGGTGCCGTGGGTCACGCGCATGGCGAACGGCGACCTGCACGCCATGGCGGGCCCGGACAGCGTGCGGCTGCACACCCCCGCGCCCTTCCATGGCGAGGACTTCACGACGGTCGCGGACCTCACGATCGCCGCCGGCCAGTCGATCCCCTTCGTGCTGCAGTACTCGCCCTCGTACCTGCCGATGCAGCCGCCGGTCGAGGCGGAGGAGGCGCTCGACGAGACGGAGCGCTACTGGCGCGCGTGGTCTTCGCGGTGCGCGTCGGTCGGCCCTTACTCCGACGCCGTGAGACGCTCGCTCATCACGCTCAAGGCCCTGAGCTATGCGCCCACCGGCGCCATCGTGGCGGCGCCGACCACCTCGCTGCCCGAGGAGATCGGCGGCTCGCGCAACTGGGACTATCGCTTCTGTTGGCTGCGCGACGCGACGCTGACGCTGCTCGCGCTGATGAACGCCGGCTACTACGGCGAGGCCGCCGAGTTCCGCCAGTGGCTCCTGCGCGCGGTCGCCGGCAACCCCGACGACCTGCAGATCATGTACGGGATCGCCGGCGAGCGGCGGCTCGACGAGCGGGAGCTCCCGTGGCTCCCGGGCTACGAGGGCTCGTGTCCCGTGCGCATCGGCAACGGGGCGCACGGGCAGCTGCAGCTCGACGTCTTCGGCGAGGTGATGGACGCGCTCCACCACGCCCGCCGCGGCGGGCTCGCGGGCAACGACGCCGCCTGGGCGCTCCAGCGCGCGCTGCTCGACCACCTCGAGAAGGTCTGGACGAAGCCCGACGACGGCATCTGGGAGAGCCGCGGCGGCCCCCAGCACTTCACCCACTCGAAGGTGATGGCCTGGACCGCGTTCGACCGCGCGATCCGAAGCGCCGAGGATCTCGGCCTCGAGAGCCCGCTCGACGCCTGGAGGGAGCTGCGCGCGCGCATCCACCGCGACGTGTGCGAGCGGGGCTTCGACGCCGAGCTCGGCAGCTTCGTGCAGGCGTACGGGACCAAGCACCTCGACGCGAGCCTGCTCTTGATGCCGAGCGTCGGCTTCCTGCCACCCGAGGACCCGCGCGTGCGCGGCACGCTCCGCGCGGTGGAGCAGAGGCTCGTGCGTGACGGCTTCGTGCTCCGCTACGACACCGCCGAGTCGGACGACGGCCTCCCGCCCGGCGAGGGCGCGTTCCTGGCGTGCAGCTTCTGGCTCGCCGACGCGTGGATCGCCCAGGGGCGCGAGGCGGAGGCGCGCGCGCTCTTCGAGCGGCTGCTCTCGATCCGCAACGACGTGGGCCTCCTGGCCGAGGAGTACGATCCGCGCCTCGGCCGCCAGGTCGGCAACTTCCCGCAGGCCTTCTCCCACGTCGCGCTGGTGGACACGGCGCTGAACCTCGCCAGCGCGAAGAAGCCCATCGAGCAGCGCCTCGCCGCGAGCGCGGCCTGAGCCACATGGTCCTTGCGGTTGATCGTGTCCCGTCGCAGCCGACGTGGCTCGACGCCGGTCAATACGGCTTGGGGATGAACCCGCCGCCGGCGTCGAGGTAGGCCTGCTCTTCGGGCCGGGTGGCGCGCCCGAGCTCGGGCTTGCGGTGGGGGAAGCGGCCGAAGCGGGCGATGACGTCCAGGTGGCGCTGGCACGCGTCGATGATGTGCTCGTCCCCGCACGCGCGAGCCAGGGTGAGGGCGCGCTCCTGGTCGCTCAGGTCCTCCGAGTGCTGGAAGGGCAGGATGAAGAAGATGCACAGCTCGGGATCGACCTCGGCGTCGAAGCCCGCGGCCAACGCCCGGTCGGCGTAGTGGCGGGCGAGCGGATCGGTCGCGTAGGCGTGGGCGCTCCTCCGAAAGCAGTTGCGGGGGAACTGATCGAGCAGGATCACCAGGGCCAGCGCGCCGCTCGCGCTCGCCATCCACGACTCGAGCTCGCGGCGCGAGGCGGCGAAGTGCGCGACCTCGAAGCGCTCGCGGAAGCGCTGGTCGAGCGCGTCGTCGCGCCGGAACCATCGGCCACGGCCCGCTTCGCTCCAGAAGGTGAGGACATCTTCGGGGGAGTGCATCGGGAGCGTTCCTCCGCCGAGCAGGACCTGACCTCGCGCGCGAGTCCGGCTCAATGCCGGAAGTGGCGCACGCCGGTGAGGATCATCGCCATGCCCGCGGCGTCCGCGGCGGCGATGACCTCGTCGTCCTTCTTCGAGCCGCCCGGCTGGACGACCGCCGTGATGCCGGCCTTGGCGGCCGCCTCGATGCCGTCCGGAAAGGGGAAGAACGCGTCGGAGGCCATGACCGCGCCCTTGGCCTCGGGGCCGGCCTTCTGCGCGGCGATCTCCACGCTCACGACGCGCGACATCTGCCCGGCGCCGATGCCGACGGTGCGGCCCGGCTTCGCGAAGACGATCGCGTTCGACTTCACGTGCTTCGAGACCCGCCACGCGAGATCGAGCGCCTCGCGCTCCTCGTCGGTCGGCTTTCGCGCGCTGACCACCCTCGCCTCGCGCACCTCGCCGCCGCCGCTCGCGTCGCGGTCCTGCACGACGAGGCCGCCGCCGACCCGCTTCCACACGAGCTCCGCGTGATCGGCCGCGAGCCACGCGCCGGTCGCGAGCAGGCGCAGGTTCTTCTTCTGGCGGAGCGCCTCGAGCGCGTCGGCGGCGAAGGAGGGCGCGACGACGCACTCGAGGAAGGTCTCGGTGAGCAGCGCGGCGGTGGCGAGGTCGACCTCGCGGTTGAGCGCCACGATGCCGCCGAAGGCGCTCAGCGCGTCGGCGTCCCGCGCGACGCGGTAGGCCAGCGCGAGGCTCTCGCCGGTCGCGACGCCGCAGGGGTTGGTGTGCTTGACCACCACCGCCGCCGGCGCGTCGTGCTCGCGCACCGCGTCGAGGGCCGCCTCCACGTCGACGAGGTTGTTGAAGCTCAGCTCCTTGCCGCCCGCCCCGAGCGACTCGGCGCGCGCCAGCGATCCGACCGGCGCGTCGAGCTCGGCGTAGAACGCGCCCTTCTGGTGCGGGTTCTCGCCGTAGCGCAGGTCGTAGACCTTCTCGAAGGTCAGCGCGAGGGTGCCGGGGAAGTCGAGCTTGCCGCCGTCCTCCTTGCGCGAGGTGAGGTACTGCGCGATGGCGCCGTCGTAGGCGGCGGTGTGGCTGAACGCCTTGGCCGCGAGGCGGGCGCGGAGGGCGGGCGAGGGGCCCGGCTCGAGCTCGGCGATGACCGTGTCGTAGTCGTCGGGATCGACCACCACCGTGACGCGCGCGTGGTTCTTGGCGGCGCTCCGGATCATCGAGGGGCCGCCGATGTCGATGTTCTCGATGATCTCGTCGTGCCCCGCGTCGCGGGCGACGGTCTGCTGGAAGGGGTAGAGGTTGACGACGACGAGATCGATCGGGGCGCCGCCGAGCTCGGTGAGCTGCGTGCGGTCGCCGATGGTGTCGCGCATCAGGATGCCGCCGTGGACCCGCGGATGGAGGGTCTTCACGCGGCCGTCCATCACCTCGGGCGAGCCGGTGTACTCGGAGACGTCGGTGACCGGCACGTCCGCGCCGCGCAGCGAGCGGGCGGTGCCGCCCGTCGAGAGGATCGTCACGCCGCGCTCGACGAGCGCGCGCGCGAGGTCGATCACGCCACGCTTGTCGGAGACCGAGATCAAGGCCGTTCGGATGCTCGTCACGCGCTCCTCCTCGGGTCGGTTGCCGGTGCCGTCTACTGCCTCGCTGCGGTGCGGTCAACGGCCGCTGTGCTTGCTGGCGCGCGCCTGCGCGCGCGTGGCCTCGCTGCGCGGCACTTTCACAGCGCCGGCAGCACGATCTCGAAGGCGGAGCCGCACCCGAGGGTGCTCTCCACGCGGATCTCGCCGCCGTGCGCCTCGACCAAACCCTTGGCGATCGCGAGCCCGAGGCCGGTCCCCGATCCGCGGCCGCTCTGCCAGAAGCGATCGAAGAGCCGCGGGAGGTCCTCCTCCGCGATCCCCGGGCCGTTGTCCTCGACGCGGAGGAGGACGCGATCGCCCTCGCGCCGCACCTCCGCACGCACCCGGCCTCGCGACGGCGCGAACTTCACCGCGTTGGTGAGGACGTTCCCGAGCGCACGACGGATCGCCTCGGCGTCGGCGTCGACCATCGCGGGCTCGTCGCCGGCGCGGATCGTCAGGTCGATGCCCTTCTGCTCCGCCAAGAGCGACACCATCCGGACCGCGTCGGCGAGCAGCGAGCGCGCGTCGACCGCCGCGCGCGCGATCCGGAAGGCGCCGTCCTCGAGGCGCGCCACGTCGAGCAGCCCGACCACGAAGCGCTCCATCTCGTCGGCGCAATAGGCCATCGCGCGGAGCGTGAGCGCGCGATGCTCGCTCGCGGGCTCGGCGCGCTCGAGCACCTTGATGCCGTTCGAGATCACGTGCAGCGGGCTCCGCAGATCGTGCGACACGGCGGCGACCACGTGATCGCGCGCGCGCACCGCC
>JAEZBP010000142.1 GCA_023427125.1 Pseudomonadota bacterium
GCCCATCACCGCCGCCCGCTCGAGCAGCTCGAAGTACGCGCGCCGGAGCGGCGGGCCGGACGTCTCCGCCGCGCTGCCGGTGACCTCGACGCCGGCGGCGGCGCTCGCGAGGCCCACCCGGTGGACCTCCACGCCCGCGATCGTCACGACGTCGGCGTAGAGCGAGGGCGCCGCCACGTCCGGCGGCAGCGGGTGCTCGCGGATCAGCCGGGCGAGCTCGTCGTGCATACCGCCTCCGGCCTCGCGCCGCCGACCAGGTCGCCGGCCACGTCGCCGACCACGTCGGCGCTGAAGCGGTCGAAGCACGCGAAGGTGTCGCGGAGCACCGCGCGCATCGGACCGAGCTTCGCGGGGTCCGTGACGAGCGCGTCGATCGCCTCGAGGCCCTCGTCGGTGTGATCGCGATCGAGCTCCACGTGGTTGTCGATCACGCTGAACATCGACCGCGGGATCCCGCAGCGCTGCTCGATGAGCTCGAGCCACTCGGGCCCCAGCAGCACGATCAGGTACTCCGCGAAGAGGATGTACGCGAGGTAGAGGACCGGATCGCGATCGATCGTCGTCTCGATCAGCGTGATCAGGCCGAGGAGGCCGGGCGAGTGCTCGCCGCGCGGCGCCGCCCCGAAGCCGTCCGAGAGGCGCTCGAGGTCGCGGTCCGCCCAGCGATCGTGGCCTTGCTCCTCGGCGTGCTTGCTCGCGTAGTGGGCGGCGAGCGCGTGATCGCCGAGCGCGAGGGCCCTTGCCCGCGCGCGCTCGAGGTGCGCCGGGGTGTGGCGCACCAAGTGCCGTACGTTGAACAGGTAGTAGCCGATCATCTCGGGCGTCAGCCGCCCCTCGGCCGCTCCCATGTAGAGCGCGTTGGAACACGGCATTCCTGCCGCGTAGCGCTCCACATCCGTTCTCAGCACATCGGCGATCATCGTCTCGTCCTTTCGAAGACACCGGTGTCGCGAAGACCTCCGGTAGGGCTCTCGATCTCGTTCAGAGCGTGCCGAGCGCAAACTTCTTCATGGTGGCCTCCTTTCATGGTTGTCGGATGGGATCTTGCGGGGAAACGATCCCGGCAGAACTGTCGCGCGAAGAGCTCCCTGGCGTCCGCGCATAGGTACTTCGTCAATCGAAGCATCGTCCCCCACCGCTCGCTGTTCGTCGTGCCCGTCACGCAGTACCCGAGGCGCATCAGCAGCCGCACCTGCCGGTAGTTGGTCGGCGCCGCCTCGCCCTCGACCCGCACCACCCCGGCCTCGCGGAGGATCTCGTCGGTGTGCTCGAGCGCCGCCGCGAGGAGCCCGCGCCCTTGGTGCTCGGGGAGGAACGCGACGCTGCGCCAGTAGTAGGTGCTCCAGTCGACGGGGTTACCGACGAGCAGGCCGATCACCTCGCCACCCTCACGGAAGGCGAAGCGATCCGACTCCGCGAGGAAGCGCGCCTTCGCCGCGGTCATCGGCTCCGATAGAAAGCGGGGGTCGCTCGGCGAGGAGCCGAAGATGCGCGCGTAGTGATCGCGCGTGAACGCCAGCGCGACCTCGAGCGAGACCGGCTCCACTTCGACGCCGCCACCGACGCCGCCACCGACGCCGCTACCGACGCCGTCGTCGAGCCGAAACGGCGCGTGATCGTCCCAACGAACGCCGAGGATCCGCTGCGAGAGCGATCCGGGTATCGGGCAAGGAGGTTCGCACGCGAGAGCCGACGAAACAGCCGTCTGCTTGATCACGTGGTGGAACCTATCGCCTCAATTCAGCGATGCCAAAAAACTCGCATCGTGCGCCCGATCTGGTTCGACCAACCGTCGGCTCAGAAGCTGCCGACGAGGGCCGCGCCCGCGTGGCCGGGGCTGAGCTGCGGGATCAGCGCCCACTGGAAGTCGGTGGCGCGCTCGGCGATCACCGTCTCGGTCCGCGGCGTCGCGATGCCGATCACGAGCATCGTGATGCCGGCGACCTGCATGAGGCCGTCGATGATCAGCCAGGGCGCCCAGTAGTCCTGGCCGAACGAGGTCGGCTTGACCCCGAGCTGGATCCACGGGCCGGCCACCGGGACGAGCGAGACGCCGCGGAAGGTGTCCCACTCGGGCTCGCTGCCGCTGCTGAAGGGATCGTCCCCGGCGGGCAGGCCGGTGATGATGTTGGCGATCCAGCCGACCCCGAGGAGGACCGCGCCGCTCACGATCAGCCCGACGTTCGGCCGCGTGACGGTGCGGGACGTCCCCTGCCGCGCCGGCTGCGCATAGACCGGCTGCGCGTAGACCGGCTGCTGGTACACGGGCTGGGGCGCGTAGTAGGGCTGAGGCTGCTGGTACTGCGGGGGAGGCGGCGTCTGCACCGTCACCTGCTGGGCCTCGGCCTCGCCCGCCGTCAGCGTCGCGAGCGCGATCACCACCGCCAGCCAGCGCCCCGCCCTCGCTCCGAGCTCCACCGTTCGTGATCGTGCGTGCATCGTGACCTCCGTTGAGACGTCGGGCTCTTCTGCAACGCGCTTGCCGTCGCGCGGCGCGAACCGACGTTCGCGGAGCGCTTCGGAAAAGCCGACGCGCACACCCCGAGGTGCGCAGCGGGCTTTACGCAGGCGGCGCGCGCGCGACGCAGGTCGCTGTGGGATCGGACCCCACAGGCGTAGGGCGAAGCTCAACGACAGCCTCAGCGGGTCTCGGCGAGCAGCGAGCCGGCGACGGCGAGCGCGGCCTCGCGATCGGCCGGGACGAGGCCGATGCGGGTGCGGCGATCGATGAGGTCCTCGGCGCTGAGCGCGCCCTCGTGCTCGATGGCGAAGCGGAGCTCGGCCAAGAGATAGGGCAGCTCCGGCAGGACCCGCTCGCGCAGGGACGGCTGCGCGTCGGCGAGCGCCAGGACGAGCGGGGCCTCGGCGCCGTAGCGCGCGATCAGGTGCGGCGGCGCGCCGACGCCTTCGAGGCGAGGGCCCGCGCCGACCAGCGGCGTCGACTGGGTCCGGCAGGGCACCTCGGCGAAGCGATCGACCACGTCCTCGGCCATCCGCCGGTAGGTCGTCAGCTTGCCGCCGACGATCGTGTGGAGGCCGCTCTCGGACGTGAGGATGGCGTGCTCGCGCGAGAGATCCGCCGTCGCGCCCTCCGCCCCGCGCACCAGCGGGCGCAGCCCGGCGTAGGAGCCGATCACGTCCTCTTCGGTGAGGGGGATCGCGAGCGCGCGGCTCGCGACCGAGAGCAGGAACGCCCGATCGGCCTCGGCGGCGACCGGCACGTCCTCGACCCGCGTGACCGGCTCGTCGGTCAGCCCGAGGTACACGCGCCCGTCCCCCTGCGGGAGCAGGAAGACGAAGCGCGAGAGCGAGCCCGGCACCGAGACGGTGAGCGCGGCCGAGGGATGACCGAGGCGCGCGGCCGAGAGCACGAGGTGCGCGCCCTTCGAGGGCGTCAACTTCACCTGCGGAGCCAGGCTGTCCGCCCACACGCCGGTGGCGTTCACGACGGAGCGCGCGCGCAGGCGGAACGCGCCACCGCTGAGCTCGTCGACGACATCGGCGCCCGCTCCGTCGGCGCGCTCGGCGCGGCAGTAGGTCAGGATGCGCGCGCCGAAGCTCGCCGCGGTCCGCGCGATGCCGACGACCAGCCGCGCGTCGTCGACGAGCTGCCCGTCGTACGAGAGGAGCGCGCCGTCGAGCCGCTCCTTCCGCAGCGCGGGCACCAGGTGCAGCGCCTCGTCGGCCGCGATCCAGCGCGGCCTCGGCAGCGTCGAGCGCGACGTGCGCGCCGCGAGGCGCAAGAGATCGCCGAACGCGAAGCCGGCCGCCGCGAGCGCCGCGGAGCGCCGGGAGGTGCCGGTCCCCACCGGCATGACGAAGGGCAGCGCGCGCACCCAGGTGCGGGGCCGTCGTCTCCATCAGGATGCCCCGCTCGAGCGCGCTCTCGTAGGCGATGCCGACGTCGCCCTTGGCGAGGTAGCGCAGGCCGCCGTGCACGAGCTTCGAGGACCATCGGCTCGTGCCCCACGCCAGATCGCGCCGCTCGACCAGCGCGACCGAGAGCCCGCGCGTCGCCGCGTCGAGCGCGACGCCGGGGCCGGGCACCCCGCCGCCGCTAACGCGGG
>JAEZBP010001166.1 GCA_023427125.1 Pseudomonadota bacterium
CCTCACGGCCCTGCGCGAGGAGCTCGCCGGCAGCGCGCTCGAGGTACCGGCCGTCGACGCAGGGTGGCACGCGCCGATCAAGCTCCCGCCCGACGCGAGCGACGAGCGGTGGGCCCACCGCCTGCGAGAGCGTGGCCTGGAGGCCTCGCCCGGCAGCAGCCTCGGCTTCCCGGACGACGAGCGCTGGCTCGTCCTCGATCTGCGCGCCACCCCCGAGCAGGTCCGCCTCGCCGCCCGCGCCCTCCGCGAGCTCAACGAGCACTGACCGCCTCGCGCTCAATCGCCGGCTCCCGGCCTACTCGGAGACCAGGCATCGGCCCACAGCCCCTCCAGCCAGCTCAGTGCGCGCGGCGGGCGAGGTAGTCGATGAGATCGATCTTGGTGACGATGCCGACGATGCGGGTGTCGTCGAGCACGATCGCCATGCGCGCGTCGTTCAGGAGGCCCTGCACGCTCTCGATGCGCGTCTCGAGCGAGACCGTCGCGTAGTCGCTCTCGACCAGCGGCTCGACCGCGCTGTCGAGCGAGTGCTCGCCGCTGACCAGGTAGCGGAGCATGTCCACCTCGGCGACCGCCCCGAGGAGCTTGCCCTCCTTCATGATCGGCAGCTGCGAGATGCCGTGCGCCTTCATGCGCGCGACCACGTCGCGCACGCGATCCTCGGCGCGCGCGGTGATGACCTCCTCGCTGCTCTTGTCGCGCAGCAGATCCCGCGTGGTCCCGAGCCCGGTCTCCTCCGCGAGGAAGCCGTGCTCGCGCATCCACTCGTCGTTGTAGATCTTCGAGAGGTACTTGGCGGCGCTGTCGGGCAGCACTACGAGCACGTTCTCCTTCGTGCCGGTCTGCCGCGCGTACTTGATCGCGCCCGCCACCGCCGCGCCGGCCGAGCCGCCGACGTAGAGGCCCTCGTGCCGCAGCAGATCGCGCGCGGTGAGGAAGCACTCCTTGTCGTCGACGCGGATGATCTCGTCGAGGATCCGCAGATCGATCGTCTTCGGGAAGAAGTCCTCGCCGATGCCCTCGACCTTGTAAGTGAAGGGCTTGGTCACCCGGCCGCTCTTGACGAAGTCGTAGTAGAGCGAGCCGACGGGATCGACGCCGACGAGCTTCACGCTCGGCTTCTTCTCCTTCAGGTAGCGGCCGGTGCCGGTGATCGTCCCGCCCGTCCCGAGGCCCGCCACCAGCACGTCGATCTCGCCGCCGGTCTGCTCCCAGATCTCGGGGCCGGTGGAGACGTAGTGGCCCCCGGGGTTGTCCTGGTTCTCGTATTGCCGCGTGTAGAACGAGCTCGGCGTCTCCTCCGCGAGCCGCTCGGCGACGCTGTAGTAGCTGCGCGGATCCTCGGGCTCGACCGCGGTGGGGCAGACCACGACGCGCGCGCCGTACGCGCGGAGCGACGCGATCTTCTCCTGCGACATCTTGTCGGGCATCACGAAGATGCACTTGTACCCGCGCACCGCGGCGATCATCGCGAGCGCGGCGCCCGTGTTGCCGCTGGTCGCCTCGATGATGGTGCCGCCCGGCGCGAGCTCCCCGCGCGCCTCCGCCTGATCGATCAGGTGGAGCGTCATGCGGTCCTTCATCGACCCCGCGGGGTTCAGGTACTCGCACTTGACATAGACGTCGGCGGCGACGTCGCGCCCGACGTGCTGGAGCTTGACGATGGGCGTGTTGCCCACCGCGTCGAGGATCGTGTTCACTGCACCACGCATATCGCGCGGCGTTTACCACGCGTGGCCGCGCGGAGCGAGCTGCGTCGGCGCGCGGCGCTCGACACCGGCGGCCAAGTCAACTCCAACGTCGCGCATTCCGAATTCGACCTCGCGGGCTCGAGCTCGACGTCGCGGGGCTGAATTCGGAGCGCGCGAGACCGAATTCGCTTGCAGGCGAGCCCGCGGTGCTTGCCGGGGCGCCGATCACGCTTGCCGGGGCGTCGATCACGCTTGCCGGGAGTCCGAATTCGGAGGTCGCGAGCCCGAATTCGCTTGCCGGCGCTGCCCGGATGCTTGCCGGCGCTGCCCAGGATGCTTGCCGGGGCGTCGATCACGCTTGCCGGGGCGCCGATCACGCGGGCCGGGAGCCCCAATTTGCTTGCCGGCGCTGCCGGAGATGCTTGCCGGGGCATCGATCACGCTTGCCGGGGCGCCGATCACGCCTAGCGGGAGCCCCAATTCGCGTGCCGGCGTCGCCGGGGACGCTTGCCGGGGCGCCGATCACGCGGGCCGGGGCGCCGATCATGCTGGCCGCGAGACCGAATTCCTTGCCGGCGCTGCCGGGGATGCTTGCCGGCGCGGCGATCACGCTGTCGGGGGCCGATCATGGCTACCGGCAACGATCAACGCTGCCCACCGAGGAGCTCTCCCCCGATGCCGCGGCTCAGCGCGCCTTCTTGCTCAGCACCTTGCCGCGGCGCAGATCGGGGTTGCGCGAGTACGCGGTGAGCATGAGCCCGTCGTCCCGCTCGCCGGCCGCGAGGCGGAGGGCGCCGGCGTAGGCGATCATCGCCGCATTGTCGGTGCAGGAGGCGATGTCGGGGATGAAGAGCTCGATGCCCTTCGCGCGGCAGACCTCCGCCGCCCGCGCGCGGAGGCCGCGGTTGGCCGCGACGCCGCCGCCGAGGACGAGGCGGGGAATTCCGCGCCGCTCGCCGGCGATCGTGCTCTTGTCGACGAGGACCCGCACCGCCGCGCGCTGGAAGGACGCGCAGAGATCCGCGAGCGCCTGCTCGTCCTCGGGCACGCCGCGCTCGCGAACGAGCCGCGCGACCGCCGTCTTGAGCCCCGAGAAGCTGAAGTCGAGCGTGCGCCGCGAGGCCATCGGGATCGGCAGCTCGACCGCGTGCGGATCGCCGCGCTGCGCCAGCCGATCGATGACAGGACCGCCCGGGTAGCCGAGGCCGAGGAGCTTGGCGACCTTGTCGAAAGCCTCACCCGCCGCGTCGTCGCGGGTCTGCCCGACGATGCGCGTGTCGTCGTGCGCGCGAACCTCGTAGATGGCGGTGTGCCCGCCGCTGACGAGGAGCGCGACGTAGGGCAGCGCGGGGACGGGCCCGTCGCTCTCCCCGCGCCGCAGGTAGACCGCGAAGAGGTGACCGACGAGGTGGTCGACCCCGACGATCGGAAGCCCGCGCACGAACGCGATGGCCTTGGCCGCCTGGACCCCGACGAGGAGCGCGCCGACGAGCCCGGGCCCTCGCGTGACGGCGATCGCGTCGATCGCGCCGAGGCCTCCGTCCACGGTGGCGAGCGCCTGCTCGATCACCGGCACCACGTTGACGAGGTGCGCGCGCGACGCGAGCTCCGGCACGACGCCGCCGTAGGGCGCGTGCACGGCCGTCTGGCTCGCGACGACGTCGGCGACGATCGACCCGTCCTCGCGCACCACGGCGGCGGCGGTCTCGTCGCACGACGACTCGATGCCCAGGACCAACATCTCAGCGGGCCTGGCGGGTGAGGCGGAAGAGGCCGAAGTGATCGCCGGGCGCGCCGCCTCCGCCGGCGATCACGCGCACCTCGATCGCGCCGTCGCCCATGAGCGAGACGAAGACCATCGGCTCGCGACCGGCGAGGGGGCCCTCGGTCGGGCGGATCACGAAGATGTAGTTGCGCAGCCGCTCGCCCGACGGGATCTCGTACTCGCCGAGCACGTCGTGGCTGAGGGGGGCGATGGGCTCGAGCGGCACCTCGTCGAGCGCGCCGTCGCTCGTGCTGAGGATCCCCGGCGCCGGGTTCAGGTCGGTCGCGCGTCGCGGATCGAAGGTCATCTCGAGGACAGCACCGGCGGCGAACCCACGCCGGAGCACGGCCGGGTCTTCCACGCCCACGACGCTCCCGCGATAGACCTCGCCTTCCCCGGTCGCGTAAGCGCCGAGGTCGTCGCAGCCGAGCAGGGCCACGAGGGCGAGGAGCGCGATGACAGAGCGGGCGCGCATGAGCGCGGGGAGCATAGCCCGCCGATCCGCGAGCGCCGAGGCGTCAGGGCGGCCGGATGGACTTGAACCGCCAAGACGCCAAGCCGAGCGGAGCGGTACCCCCGCTCGTCTGGACGCGGGGGACGGGAAGCGCCGGCTGGACTGGAGGGCCGCTCCGCTCGGCCGCGCGAAGGCGCGCGCCAGCAAGCAAGGCCTCAGCTCAGATCGTCGAGCTCGGCGGTCACGCCCTCATACAGAGTGTCGACCAGATCGGCGCGCCGCCTCATGACCACGCTGCGCCGCACCTTCCCCGTCGGCGTCAGCTCCCCGCTCTCCAGCGACAGATCGCGATCGAGGATCTCGAAGCGCTTGACCGTCTCGAAGCTCGCCAGCCCCTCGTTCACCCGCTCGATCTCTGCGCCGATCAGCGCCCGCACCTTCGGGTGCCGCGAGAGCGCGCCGAGATCGCCGCCGAGGTGGTTCTCCCGCGCCCAGCGCCGGATCGCGTCGCTGTCGACCACGAGGAGCGCCACCAGGAACTTGCGTCGATCGCCGAGCACGACCGCCCGCGTGATGAACGGATCGTGCTCGAGCCGCTGCTCGATGCGCTGCGGCGCCACGTTCTTGCCGCCCGCCGTGATGATCAGGTCCTTCTTGCGATCGGTGATCGTCAGGAAGCCCGCCTCGTCGATCGTGCCCACGTCGCCCGTGCGGAAGTACCCCTCGGGGGTGAACGCGCCCGGATCGTCCTGCCAGTAGCCGGGCGTGATGCTCCGGCCCTTCAGCAGCACCTCGCCGTCCTCGGCCAACCTCAACGACACGTTCGGCAAGGGCACGCCCACCGTGCCGAAGCGGTAGCGGTGCGGCAGGTTCAGCGTGCTCGCGCCCGTCGACTCGGTGAGGCCGTAGCCCTCGAGGATGAGCAGATCGATCGCGTGGAAGAACTCCGCCGTCTCCTCCGCGAGCGGCGCCGCGCCGCTCAGCATGAAGCGGATGCGGCCGCCGAGGCGCTCCTTCACCTTCGAGAACACGAGCCGCTCGGCCGAGCGATGCTGGAGCGACAAGAGCGCGCCCGGCTCGCCCCCGCGCCGCCGCAGCTCGCTCACGCGCCGGCCGGTCTCGAGCGCCCACGCGAAGACGCGCTGCTGCACGTCGCCTCCGCGCGCGCCGATCTCCACCACCGCCTCCTGGATCTTCTCGTAGACGCGCGGCACGCCGACGATGAACGACGGTCGCACCTCCGCGCAGTCGTCCGCCGCTTGCTCCATGCTCGCCGCGAACGAGGTCACGAAGCCGACGCGGAGCTGCAGCATCACGGTCAGCTTCGCGACGATGTGCGCGAGCGGGAGGAACAAGAGCTGCTCGTCGCTCGGACCGACCGGCATCAGATCGCGCAGCTCGGCCGTCTCGAAGACGAAGTTGTCGTGGGTGAGGCGCACCCCCTTGGGCTCGCCGCTCGTGCCCGACGTGTAGTAGATGGCCGCGAGCGTGTCGGGGCCGACGCGCCGCGCCACCTCGTCGAGCTCGCTCGGTCGCTCCTCGATGCGGGCGCGGCCGAGCTCGAGCGCCTCGTCGAAGGTGCTCACCGCGAGCGGGTTCGCTCCGAGCACGTCGGCGACCGCCACGTCGAGCCGGCCGACCTCGTCTGGCCGCTCGAGGCGGCTCACCCGATCGATCACGATCGCGCGCTCGAGCGCCGGCAGCGCGCCGGCGTCGGGGTGCACGATCTTCGCGAGCTGGACCGGATCCTCGACGATCACGATCCGCGCGCCGCTGTCCGACAGGATCGCGCCGACCATGTCGGGCAGGAGCGTCGGGTAGATCGGCACCGTGGCCGCGCTCGCGTGGAGGATGCCCAGATCGGCGAGCGCCCAGTGGATGCGGGTGTGGCTCAGGATCGCCACGCGGTCGCCGGGCTCGAGCCCGTAGGCTGCGAACGCCGACGCGAGCTCGCGCGCGCTGTCGCGCCACTCCCGCCAGGTGCGCTTGCGCCAGATGCCTCCCGAGCGATAGCGGAGCGCCGTCCGGCGCGGGCTCCGCTCCACCTGGGCAGCGAAGATGCTGAGGAGCGTCTCGTGACCGTCGCTCATCGCCAAGAGCGCCCTCGCAGCCCTTCGAGGCCCGGAGAGGTCAGAACCCGACCTCGAGGCCGGCGCTCAGGTCGAGGTTGAACATGAACGTCGGGAACTGGAACATCAGCTCCGCCTCGGCATAGGCCCCGATGTGCTTGCCGAAGCGGACGCCGCCGCTCACGCCGACCGGGACGCCGTTGAGGCCGCTGATGACCCACGGGGAAGTGTCGCCGGGCTCGCCATTCGAGGGCGGCTGGTGCTGCACCTGCCCGCCGCTGAAGCCGGCGAAGATGGTGAGGATGGGGATGATGTCCCCGCCCTGACGCTCGAGGTCGACCAACGGACGCAGCTGGAGGCGCCCGCCGACGACCACGCCGGAGAGGTCGCCGTACCCTGCGAAGGGCGCGATGCGCACGAAGGCCGCCACGCCGAGGTACTCGAAGCCATGAATGTAGTAGCCGGCCGCCAAGCGGATCTGGAAGTTGGGCACGAAGCCGGGCTGCCCGACCCGCACGCAATAGCCGGCGGTGCAGGTCTCCGGGTTCGACTCCCACGCCAGGGGATCGTGCGGAGCGTTCGGGCGGGTCTCGACGCAGTCGCCGTTCACGTCGGGCCGGCACGCGCCCGGTGGAACGTCGTCCGCCGCCATCCCGGACTGCACGTAGCCGAACGCGCCGCCGAGGCTCGCGCGGAAGAAGAAGTGCGGGATGTCGTCGCCCCCGCCTCCGCCGCCTCCGCCGCCACCGCGCTCGCCGGTGATGCAGAGGTCGTCACGGCACACGAGGCCCGAGCCGCAGTCGCCGTCGAGGCGACAGGTGCTGCCCATCGAGCCTCCCCCGCCACCGGACGCACAGCCCTCCATGCCGGGCGGGCACTCGCTCTCGGTGCAGGTCTGGGGCGGCGCGCGGCCCGGCAGCGCGGGCGCGGGCTGAGTGCGCGAGCCCACGATCGGCACGCTGATCGGTGAGCTCTGGGTGCCCGCGAACCCGAGCGGGCTGCCGTCGCCGCCGAACGCGACGATGTAGTACTGGACCGCCGGCTGGTAGATGTCGCTGCAGGGGATCTCGTAGCCGTAGCCGCCCGCGACGCTCTGCATCTCGACGCGCCGGAACTCGCGCATCCCGTGGCCCTTGTAGAAGAGGTACACGTGCGCGGGGCGCCCCTCGACCTCGATGTAGACGGGCACCGCGGTCTGCGCGAGCTGCTCGGGCACCGCCGTGTGCGGGAGGTTGCAGCCGGCGCCGCCGCCACCGCCACCACCGCCG
>JAEZBP010001170.1 GCA_023427125.1 Pseudomonadota bacterium
TCTTTCGCCGGGGGGTCGGCGCGGCGCTCGAGGCCCAGCGGATCATGGACGCGACCGGCGATCCGGCGCTGGCGAGCGCGAGCCACCGGCGCCGCACCCTCGCCTCGGCCCTGATCCTCGTCCTCACCCTGCTGCTCGCGCTGCTCGGGGCGGCCACCCTGGTCGTCGCCCGCGCCCACCTGCTGAGCTAGAGCACGCACAGAGCAATAGAGTGTGGGGGCGTGTCGTTGAGCTCTGACGCGAGGAGCCCTCGTTGCGTCCCTCTGCCCCAGGGCCTACCCTGCGCGGCTCCCGACTTTCGCGGCGAAAAACGCATGTTTCAAGACATCCTGAAGAAGATCTTCGGCACCAAGCACGAGCGCAACCTCAAGAAGCTCCGGCCCATGGTGGCGGCGATCAACGATCGCGAGGCCGACGTCGAGAAGCTGAGCGACGATCGCATCCGCGCCCGCATCGGGGAGCTCAAGGAGCAGGTCGAGAACGGCAAGAGCCTCGACGACATCCTCATCGAGACCTTCGCCCTGACCCGCGAGGCGGCGCGCCGCTCGCTCGGCATGCGCCACTACGACGTTCAGCTCATCGGTGGCATCACCCTCCACCAGGGGAAGATCGCCGAGATGAAGACCGGCGAGGGCAAGACCCTCGTGGCGACGCTGCCGTGCGTGCTCAACGGGCTCGAGGGCAAGGGCGTCCACGTCGTGACGGTCAACGACTACCTGGCCAAGCGCGACGCCGAGTGGATGGGGAGGCTCCACAACTTCCTCGGCCTGACGGTCGGGGTGATCGTCCCGCAGCAGTCCGACGCCGAGAAGAAGCGCGCGTACCGAGCCGACATCACGTACGGGCAGAACAACGAGTTCGGCTTCGACTACATGCGCGACAACATGAAGTTCAGCATCTACGACTACGCGCAGCGCGAGCTGAACTACGCGCTCGTGGACGAGGTGGACTCGATCCTCGTGGACGAGGCGCGCACGCCGCTGATCATCAGCGGTCCTGGCGAGACCGCCAGCGAGAAGTACTCGCTCATCTCGGAGCTGGTGCCGCGCCTGCGCAAGGACGAGCACTACCAGGTCGACGAGAAGAACCACACGGTGACGCCGACCGAGGAGGGCACCGAGCTCGCGCAGCGCCTGCTCTTCGAGAAGGGCCTCACCGAGGTGGAGAACCTCTACGACCCGGTGAACCTCGAGTCGCTGCACATCCTCATGCAGTCGCTGCGCGCGCACACCCTCTACAAGCGCGATCAGCACTACATGGTGTCCGACAAGGGCGAGGTGCTGATCATCGACGACCACACCGGCCGCGTGCTCCCGGGCCGCCGCTGGTCGGACGGCCTGCACCAGGCGGTCGAGGCCAAGGAGAGAGTCTCGATCAAGAGCGAGAACCGCACCCTCGCGACGATCTCGTTCCAGAACCTCTTCCGCCTCTACAAGAAGCTCGCGGGCATGACCGGGACGGCCGACACCGAGGCCGCCGAGTTCCACAAGATCTACAACCTCGAGGTCCAGGTCATCCCGACCAACAAGCCCATCGCGCGCGTGGACGAGGAGGACCTCGTCTACAAGACGGAGCCCGAGAAGTTCAAGGCGGTCTTCCACGAGATCGTGGAGGCGCGCGACCGCGGGCAGCCCGTGCTGGTGGGCACGACGAGCGTCGAGAAGTCCGAGGCGCTCGCGCGCATGCTGAAGAAGGCCGACGTGCCCTTCAACGTGCTGAACGCGAAGCAGCACGAGCGCGAGGCCTACGTCGTCGCGCAGGCCGGCCGAAAGGGCTCGATCACCGTCGCCACCAACATGGCCGGCCGCGGCACCGACATCGTGCTCGGCGGCAACCCCGAGATGCTCGCGCGGGTGCACGTCCTCGAGCGCGCGCACACCGAGGGCGACGAGGTGCTCCTCAACGATCCCGAGGCGCTCGAGCGAGCGATCCAGGAGGAGGAGCTCAAGTACAAGGACATCTGCGCGGCCGAGAAGGAAGAGGTGAAGGCGGCGGGCGGCCTCCGGATCATCGGCACCGAGCGCCACGAGTCGCGCCGCATCGACAACCAGCTGCGCGGCCGCTCGGGCCGGCAGGGCGATCCGGGAGGCTCGCGCTTCTATCTCTCGCTCGAGGACGACCTCATGCGCATCTTCGCCGGCGACCGCATCCAAGGGATGATGGATCGCCTGGGGATGGAGGAGGACGTCCCGATCGAGCACAAGTGGGTGACGAAGGCCGTCGAGAACGCGCAGGTGAAGGTCGAGGAGCGCAACTTCGACATCCGCAAGAACCTGCTCGAGTACGACGACGTGATGAACCAGCAGCGCAAGAGCATCTACGCGCTGCGCAAGCAGGTGCTCGAGGGCCAGTACCGCGTCCTGCCGACCGAGGACCAGGCGAAGAAGGGGAAGGGCACGACCCCGATCGTCACCGAGGCGGATCCGAAGCTCGGCGAGCGCGCCGCGCCCATCTTGAAGCAGATGGTGCAGATCCACGGCTCGCCTCCCTTCGAGCAGGGCGCGAGCCAAGAGGAGATCCAGGCGTGGCGCGAGAAGGCGTACAAGACGCCGGTCGCCGAGCTCGGCGAGCTGCGCCGAGAGCGGCTCGAGCGCGACGTGTACGAGTGGTTCGGGTGCCGGGTGCCGATCAGCAAGGCGCTCGCGAAGGAGGGCGGCGAGGCGGTGCTCGAGCACCTCGAGGCGGAGGTCGCGCTCTCGCTCACCGAGCAGCGCGAGCGCCTCTACGATCTCGTCGACGAGATCGTCGGCACGCTGGTCGAGCGCGCGTGCCCTCCGAAGAAGGACGTCGAGGACTGGGACTTCGACGGCCTCAAGTCGGCGTTCGAGGCGCAGTTCGGGTTCAAGGCGACGGGCTTCGAGAAGCTCTCCGACCCCGAGGACATCGCGCGCAAGCTCTACGAGGACACCGAGGCGATCCTGAAGAAGAAGGAGTCCGAGATCGGCTCCGAGTACTACCTGCGCCTCTTCCGCAACTACTTCCTGCGCGAGATCGACCGGCAGTGGCTCGAGCAGCTCTCGTCGATGGAGCAGCTCCGCGACGGCATCGGCCTGCGCGGCTACGGCCAGCGTGATCCGAAGAAGGAGTACAAGCGCGAGGGCTACGACCTCTTCCTCGCGATGATGGAGCGCATCAAGGGCAACGTGTCCTCGAACATGTTCCGCGTGGAGGTCGTCTCGCAGGAGCAGCTCGAGCAACTCGAGGAGCAGCGGCGGGCCGAGGCCGAGGAGAAGCTCCGGCGCATGCGCGCGGCGCATCCGGCGCAGCAGCAGGCCGGCGCCGCCACGCAGGCGGCAGGAGACGGAGCCGCGCAGCCCGAGCCCGGC
>JAEZBP010000006.1 GCA_023427125.1 Pseudomonadota bacterium
CCTCCAGGCCGTCGACGGCGTGGCGCCCGACGCGCTCGAGCGGATCTTGATCGGCGCCGCCCGCCAGTACGAGCCCGACTTCACGCTCGGCCACGGCGCCGCCGAGCTCGACGCCGAGACCAAGCGGGTCGCCAAGGCCCTGCCCTGGCTCCAGCGCGGCCGCATCCAGGACGCGGCCACCACCTTCGCGGCCCAGTCGCCCAATGTGTCCCAGTGGATACGAGCGGTGCACCGCATGGCCGCGCGCGCCGCGCTGCTGGTCGCCGACGATCTGCTCGCGGCGACCGAGGCCCTCGGCGAGCCGCTCGGAACGAGCAACACCGCCACCGATCTGGCCCTCTTCTGGGCCTCCGACCCCGCGACCCGCTTCCGCCGCGCGGTCGCCCAGCAGCTCTAGCGCCAAGCTCGTTAGTATCGTCCGCGCTCCCTTCGAACCCTCGCTCGGTTCGCGCCGGGTTAGGCCGGCTCCAGCGAACCCTCCGAGGGTTCGATTGTTCCGCCGGTGACTGCAATGAACCCTCCAAGGGTTGCTCGATCGTCGCCCGCTGCACAATCGAACCCTCCGAGGGTACTTTTGTGCGGGTAACGAGGACAATGATACGGCCAGATGGTTCGATCGTTCCGCAGGCTGTTCAATCCAACCCTTCCAGGGTTCGATCGAGCCGCCGACGGTTTGCGGGAACGGTCGGAGGGTTCGATCGAGCCGCCGGCGGATCGCGGCGACGGTCGGAGGGTTCTCAGAAGCTGCCGGCGAGCGGGAGGATCGCGATGCCGGCCAGACCCGGCCAGCGCACGGTCACCGCGAACGCCGCGATGCCGTACTCGGCGCCGCCGATCGAGTAGTACCCGCCCATCAGCTCGACGCCGAAGCCGAATTCGCCGGCGATCGCGCCGAGGAAGCGAGGGCCATCGCCGGCGTCGGACGAGGAGCCGTGGTACTGGGCGACCTCGAATCCGATACCCCACGAGCCTCCGCCGCCGTCGCCGGGGTGGTCCTGCAGGCCGTAGACCTCGGCCGCGCCGCGGATCACGACGCGGGCGCGCCAGCTCTCGCCGAGCCACCAGTCGCCGCCGAGCACGCTCACGCCGAGGAAGCCACCGTGGCGGTTGCGGTTCTGGCGCAGCGGCGTCGTGAAGACCTGGAACGCGTAGCCGGCGACGACCTCGACCGGGCGGCGGTGCTGCTCGGGGGCGACCGACTGGATGGCCAGCCCGACGCGGCCCGGGAGTATCGCCTCCGATTCGGTGAGCGGCGTGCCGTCCTCCTGCGGCAGCGGGTTGCCGAGCGCGGCGCCGGCGCCGATCGACGCCTTGACGGGAGGGAGGGCGGCCGGGAGCACGATGCATCCGGGGCCGAGCAGCGCGAGCAAGACCGCGGCGAGCGTCCGCATCCCCCAGCCTACGCGCTCAGCGTTCGATCGGTACCCAGGCGATCGGCGCCCCGGTGTTCGCGCGGACCTCGTCCTCGCTCACGCCCGGGGCGAGCTCGACGAGGCGGAAGCCCTCGCCGGCGACGTCGAGCACCGCGAGGTCGGTGATGATGCGATCGACGCAGCCCTGCGCGGTGAGCGGGTAGTCGCAGCGCTCGAGCAGCTTGGGCTCGCCCTTCTTCGTGACGTGCCGCGTGAGCACGAGGATGCGCTTGGCGCCGCTCGCCAGATCCATCGCGCCGCCGATGCCCATCGTCTTGCCGCCGGGGATCGACCAGTTGGCGAGATCGCCGTTCATCGCGACCTGCATCGCGCCGAGGATCGCGAGATCGACGTGGCCCCCGCGGATCATCGCGAAGCTCAGCGCCGAGTCGAAGAAGCTGCCGCCCGGCACCACCGTGACCGTCTGCTTGCCGGCGTTGATGAGCTGCGGATCCTCCTCGCCCTCGTACGGGAAGGGCCCCATCCCGAGCAGCCCGTTCTCGCTGTGGAACCAGACCGAGGCGTCGTCCGGCAGGTAGTCGGCGACCTTCGTGGGCAGGCCGATCCCGAGGTTCACGATCGTCCCGGCGGCGATCTCACGGGCCGCGCGCTCGGCCATCTGCGCTTCGCTCCACGGCATCTCGATCAGCTCTCTCGGGCTCGGGTGGTCTTGTACTCGAAGGGATCCTCGTGCTCGCGCACCTCGAGCACGTGGTGCACGAAGAGCCCGGGCAGGTGCACGTCGTGCGGATCGATCGCGCCGAGCGGCACGAGCTCGTCGGTCTCGACGATCGCGGTCTCGGCGGCGCTCGCCATGATGGGCGAGAAGTTGCGCGCGGTGCGCCAGAAGACCGCGTTGCCGAAGGGGTCGGCGCGGCGGCAGCGGATCAGCGCGAAGTCGGCCTCGAGCGCCTCCTCGAGCAGGAAGGTGCGGCCCCGAAAGACGCGCGTCTCCTTGCCCTCGGCGACGACGGTGCCGACGCCGGTCGGCGTGTAGAACGCGGGGATGCCGGCGCCGGCCGCCCGCATGCGCTCCACGAACGTGCCCTGCGGGATGACGTTGATCTTGATGGACCCGTCGGCCATCGCGCGGTGCAGGTCCTCGTTGTTGCCGAGGTAGGTGCAGGTCACCTCGCGCACGATGCCGGCGCGCAGCCACGCCGCGAGGCCCTTGCCCATGTTGCCGGCGTTGTTGCTGATGAGGTGCAGATCGCGCACGCCGCGCTCGACCACGCCGGCGATGAGGGCCTCGGCGTTGCCACAGAGGCCGAAGCCGCCGACCATCACCCGCGCGCCATCGAAGAGCGGCGCGAGCGCGTCTTCCACGCTCGCGCGGACCTTGTCTCGATGGCGTCCGACCGGCTCCGGCTCGTTGCTCCGCACGAGCGCGAGCCTGCATCGAAGCGCGCACCGGTGCCAGAGCGGAGAGGGACATCGCGCACGCCGATCGCAGAGGCTGGGCCGGACTATTCACGAGTGCCGCGTGGGCCCGCCCCTGGCGCCCTCGTGAGTAATCCGGGCTAGGATGCGCGCCGTGAGCGAAGGACGCGGAGGCTGGGGCAAGGGGTGCTTGATCGCGATCGCCGTGGCGCTCGGCGTCGTGCTGATCTGCGGTGGCTTCGTGACGTGGGCCGGCTACTCGGCGTGGAAGAGCCCCGGGGTGCAGCGCGCGGTCGCGATCGGCGGGGCCATGATGGAGATGACGCAGGAGGCGATGCGGGCGCCGGGGACGACCGAGATGCGCGCGGCCGGCTGCACCCAGGCGATGGTGTTCACGCCCGAGCTGATGCAGCGCTTCATCACGGCGGTCGCGCCGGACGCCGGGGTCGAGGCGCCCCAGATGCCCCTCGCGATCTGCGCGATGCAGCGCAACGCGACGGCGGTGCCGACCTGCGAGGCGATGGCGAGCGCGTACGCCGGCGCGCAGTCGGCGCCCGAGATCGCCGTGCGGGTGACCGTGCAGGGCGAGCAGGTCGCGCGCTGCGAGGGGGTCTACGACCCCGCCGGCACCTTCCTCCGCGAGATGGATCCGGAGATGACCCGCACCTTCGGCCAGATGGGCACGACGCCCTGATCGGCCCGAGGCTCTGCCATCCCGCATTCGCGACTTGACCTCCGCGCGAACCTCGCGAGACTGCCCTCACTTCGATGGCTGAGCGCAAGGCGACAAGCTGCTACATCCTCTCGATCGAGCTCGATGCGCCCGGCGGTGGCGATCGTCGCGAGACGTTCACTTATGCCAAGTCGGCGCACGTGATGAGCGCGCTCGAGCAGGAGGTCGAGGGCCGCCTGCTCGGCGGGGTCGACGACGCGCTCGAGGCGATCTGCACGCGCGCGCAGGCGATGACGCTGGCCGCGGTGCAGCGCGGGGTGCTCGTCCGAGCGATCGACGTGCGCCGCTTCCTCTCGGCCCGCGACGCGGAGGGCCAGTCGCATCGCGTCGACGAGCTCGAGGCGGAGTGGGATCCCGACGAGCACGTCGCCCGCCGGGTGGGCAGCGACGCGAAGCTCGTCGCCCTCGAGCTCGACCGGCTCGGGCTCCTCGAGGCGGTCCCCGCGCTCGAAGAGCCGTGGATCGCGCACGGCGAGAGCGTCGCCGTCGCCGCGCAGCGCGGCGAGAAGGACGCGGCCGCGCTCGCGCTCGTGAAGCAGCTCAAGAAGGGGGTGACCTACGGCTACGCCGACGCGACCGGCGACTACGTCTCGCGCGAGCGCTACGAGGATCCCGATCCGCCCTCGATCGACGATCTCGACGCGTGGCTCGCGCAGCGGCCGAGCAGCGCGGTGGCGCTCGAGATCGCGAAGAGCATCGCGGCGCGCGGCGACCGCGAGCTGGCACGGCGCTGGGTGGAGAAGGCGCGCCGCGAGGGGCTGCCGACCGCGAAGATCGAGGCGGTCGTGCGCGACGCGTTCACGCCCTCCGCCGCTGCGCCCGCGATGCGGGTGCCGGTGCGGCGGGTGGAGATCGCCCTCGAGGTGCTCGAGCGCGACGCGCGCTGGGAGCCGGTCGCGCAGATCGTCCGGGGCCTCACGCTCGAGAGCGGGCCGGCGATCGAGGAGCGGCTGCGCGTGCTCTCGCGCGAGACCGACGACGCGGATCTCGCCGTGGTCGCGCTCATGCTCCGGCGCCACATCGGGCGGGCGCGCGGCGCGGCGCACTCGGCGCTGATGCTGAAGCAGGCGATGCAGCGCTCGAGCGAGACGATCCTGCCGGGGGTCGCGCTCGGCGAGGAGCTCGACGACGCCGACCCGCGCGCCCACGAGGCGCTGCTCGAGTGCGCGCGGCGGCTCGAGG
>JAEZBP010000045.1 GCA_023427125.1 Pseudomonadota bacterium
GAAAGACTGACACCAAGGACACGGACTGATCATCGCGACTCCCACCGTCACCTCGCTCCGATCACGTGAGCGATCCGGTGATCACGAGGGGGAGGATCAGGCGATCACACTTCGTGGAATGCGCAGCTTGAACAAGAGGACGACCATGAGCATCGAGCCGAGCGGACCCGTGAACTGCTCCAGCTTGAGCTGACCGGGCGCGGCGCTCAGCGGCGTGAGCGTCAGCTCGCCAACGGGCGCATAGAACGGGGAGCCCGCCGGCATGGGGGCTTCTGGTGTGTAGCCATCGCTCAGAACCATGACCTTGATCTGCGCCTCGCTCGGGTTCGGGCCGTTCGGTTGACCGAACTCGATCGCATGAATCCGAACCATGAGGTCGACCTTGTCGAACGAGGATACGTCGATATGGTCTGCCAGCGTAACGCTGCTCTCTTCATGCGCACCGAGGCCGTTGTGGTAGTAGTATCGACGCGGTGCAACTCTAACAATTCTCCCAGACATTGTGGCGCTCCCTTCGGTGGCAACGTGAGCCACGTGGGAGAATGATGGCCCACCTGCTTACCTAGCGCCCGATGTGAACGACACGGGCGGCAATAGGTCGTCAGTCCATAGCGACTGGGCCGGCCGCACTCCACGGCCCTTTGGCGTTTGATAGCAGACCGTAGCGGTTGACCGACCACCGCCGTGGTCAGTCCGTCGCGGCTACGCTCAGTCCGGAGCGACCGTTCCTGATGGGATCCTCGTTCGCGCCGAGTGGTGGGCGTCCTGCGTTCCAGGTCGAGCGGCGGCCGCCGGGCGGATTCCGCCACCTCCGCCGATCTCGTCGCGTAAGTCCGCGAGATCACACGCGCCGGTGTCCGGCACGGGGCGTGTTCAGCCGAGCGGGCGCCATGCCGCCGCCGTGCAGCCGACTTCCCGGGACCACCTACGTGGTCGAGCGCCGCACCGAGCGGCGCGTCCATCTCCTTCGGCCCGACGCGCGGATGAACCAGGTCTTCCTGTACTGCCTCGGGGTCGCGCTCGAGGAGACCGGCATGCGCCTGATGGCCGTGGTCGTGATGAGCAATCACTACCACGCCATCGTGCACGACCCGAGCGGCAGCATCACTGTGTTCACGGAGAGGTTCCACGGCTTGCTCACCAAGGCGACGCAGGCCCTGCGCGGCTGGCAGGGCAGCGTCTTCGATGGTGGCAAGCCGAGCTACGTCGAGCTGTTGACCGTGAACGCGCTCGTCGACCGGACGGGCTACGTGCTGGCGAACCCGACCGCGGCCGGACTGGTCCGCTACTCGAAGGATTGGCCGGGCGTGCGCACCCGCATCTCGGAGATCGGCGCCGAGCGCGCCATCACCGTCAAGCGGCCGGTCGGGGCGTTCTTCGCGGAGGAAGGCGCCATGCCCGAGCGGGTCACGCTCCGCTACGAGATGCTCGAGTCGCTGCTGGAGGGGAGCGACCTGGAGTCGGCGCGCGCCCGCATCGTCCACCCGGTGCAGGTAAAGGAGAACGAGGCGCGCGCGCGACTCGAGGCGGAGGGTCGGACGTTCAAGGGCGTCGAGCGGGTGCTCAAGTCCTCGCCTTACGCGCGGGCCAAGACCTTCGAGCAGCGCCACACGCTCAACCCGCGCTACGCCGGCGACAAGGAGGCGCGCGAGGCCGCCATCGAGCGCGACCGCGATTTCGTCGAGCGCTACGCGGCGACGCGCGAGCGGTGGCTCGGGGGCGAGCGTGACGTCATCTGGCCGATGGGCACCGACGCCATGCGCCGGCGACACCGCGTGCCCTGCACGCCGCCGCCAGAGTAGCGGCCGCTCACAGCGCGAGATGCGAGCCTGTGCTGCGCGCGGGCGCGCATCGGTCCGTCCGTCGCAGGCGATCTCGCGGCTGCGCACGCTGATCGGGCCCGGATCCCCGCTCGACCGCGTCGCTGACGCTCCCGAGACGCCTCTCGCTGGACGCGTGCCGGCGCTCGGTTCTCACTTCGGTCCGACCGATCCGTCCGCCGCCGCAGCGCCGAGGGCCCCCACCCCGGGTCGGGTTGTTGTTGTCCGCGCGCGCGCTCGCTCGCGTTGTTGTCGAGCTTCAGCCGGCCGTCTTCGAGGAAGCGCTTGAGCGCCGCCTCGTGATTCTTCGCGTAGACGAGCGCCGAGCGTAGGAGTCCCCGTTGGCCCTTGACCTTCTCCCACTCGGCCCGGACGAAGTCGAAGAAGGCCTCGAGCTCGGGCGCGAGGAAGGTGTCGCGCAGCTTCTTGCGCTTCGAGGGCGGCTCGGCCTTCCACCGCGCGTCCATCTCGAAGATGCGCCGCAGGCGATAGAGGGCCTCGCGAGCGACGGGCTCCTTCGCGACGGCCGCGGCCTCCCAGCGCCGCGCGTGCGCCAAGCACCCGACCTCACGACGTCGGCTCGGGTCGGGCTCGATGTCAGGATCGGGCGGCTCGTCGGGCTCGCGGAAGAGGATGTCGTAGACGTTCTTCGCGTCGGCTTGCACGTAGCCCGAGAAGCCGCGGAACATCTCGAGCACCGCCGCGCTGGTCTCGCGCTCGGCGTACTCGAAGAAGACCGCATCGCGGTCGGCGATCTGCACGAAGTAGTGACCCTTCTTGCACGGGCGACGTGCCTTCTGCGTCGGGTCGCGGCCGCGCTGCACGAGGATCCCCGTCGCGTCCGTCGAGAGGCACAGCGCCGTCTCGAGCGCCTCCTCGCGCATCGCGTGCACGACCGTCGCGCCCGCGATCCCGCCGAGCTCCTCGAGCCAGCGCGACATCGTCCCGCGATCGAGCGAGACCCCGAGGTCGGCGAACTCCTCCTCCTGGCGGTAGAGCGGCAGGCCGCGCTCGAGCTTGTCGGTCGCGATGTGCGCGTAGAGCGAGGGCGTGCCGATCGAGCGCGCGATGATCGTCGGCGGCATCGCCGCCGTGACGAGCGTCGTCTCCGTGCCGTCGGGCGCCTTGATCACGCGGTAGGTGGGCTTCTCGGTGACGAAGCGGACCATCGAGCCGCGACGGTACTTCAAGGTGGAGCTGACGTCGGCGCCGATCACCTCCGCCTCGCCCGATGCGACGAGCGCCTCCATCTCCGGGTCGACGAGGACGACCTTCTCTTCCGGCAGGCGCGACTCGTCGAGCTTGCGGCGCCCCTTCGGCTTGCGCTTCGGCGCGGGCGGCGGCGGGGGCGGCGTCTGCTCTTCGTCGCCCAGGCGCGCGGCGGCGGAGGCCTCCTCGAGCTTCTTCTGCATCGCGTCGAGCGTCGCCTTCGTCGTCTCGAGCTCCAGCTCGAGCTGCGTCGCGTCGATGCGCTCGGCCTTCGCCTCGAAGACCCGCCGCCGCAACAGCTCGTGCTCCTGCTGCAAGATCGCGTACGACT
>JAEZBP010000052.1 GCA_023427125.1 Pseudomonadota bacterium
CCGCCACACCGTCGATCCCGGGCGCTCCGTCTCCCGGCACGCCCGCCCTCACCGTCATGTCGCGCAGGCGCAGGTTCGGCCCCGGGTCGAGCACGTAGACGCCGAAGGTCGCGGCCGAGGGATCGGACGCGTCGAGGCCGCGCACCTCGATCCACTCGAGCACGGTCTCGCGCGTGCCGGCGCCGCGGATCTCGACGGCGGCCCCGCCCGGCGCCTCGGTGCCGAGCGGCGCGCGCACCTGCACGCGGAAGCCGTTCGGATCGAGCGCCAGGAAGTCGCGCCGATAGCCGCCGTGCACCCGCACTCCGTCGGGCACGTGCAGCGTCTCGGTGTAGATGCCCGACGCGACGAACACGTGCGGTCGCGGGCTCATGGTCTCGAGCGACTCGGCCGCGCGCATCAGCGCGAGATCGAGCGTGCGCAGCGGCCTCGTCGGCGAGCCCGGTCCCGTGTCGTCTCCATCCGGGGCGACGTAGAAGCTCTGGACCACGATGCCGTCGGCGCCATCGCAGTTGACGTCGAGGTCCTCGCCCACCGCGAGCACCGGGCCCGGCTCGTCGCTCAGCGATCCGACGGTGCACTCGCAGCCGGTCGCGATGTCGCGATCGGCGTCGATGCGGTCGCCCGGCATGATGCCGTCCTCGGCGTCCGGGCACGCGAGCACGCAGCTCGGCGCGAAGGGATCGCCGCCGCAGACGAGATCGCCCTCGGGCACCGCGCTCAGCGTGCAGTCCACGCCGCACATGCCGCAGTTGTGGATGTCGAGGCTGTAGGCGCCGCGCGCGTCGCGGAAGCCATCGTCGACGATGCCGTTGCAGTCGTTGTCGGCCTCGTCGCAGACCTCTTCGGGCGCCGCGCACTCGGTGAGCTCGCCGCGGGTGCAGACCGCGAAGCCGGGGCAGCGCTCGCCCTCCGGATCGAAGAGCGCGCACGCGAGCGTGAACGCGTCGTCCGGCCCGCACGAGCAGCTGCCTCCGTCCGGCGCGCAGACTCCCTCCCCATTACACGCGTAGCCCTCGGGGCAGCCGAGCGCGCAGTCGATCGTGCAGCGCCGCTCCCCGCCGACGAGCGCGCACCGCGCTCCCTCGAGATCCCCGCAGTCGCCGTCGTCGGCGCACGCGAGGCAGAGCCTCTCGTAGATCGGCACGCAGCGCCCGGTCCGCGACGGCGCGAGCCCCGCCGCGCAGCGGAGCGCGGCGCACACCGGCGTCTCCTCGATGAGCGTGCACGCCGCCTCGAGCACGTTGCCGCCCGCGCGGCACGGCATGTTGCAGCCGCCGCAGTGATCGTCGTGGACGTAGCGGCCGAGCGGATCGCGGAAGTCCTCGTCGACGAAGAGGTCGCGGTCGAGACCCGCGTCGATCGAGCCCGCGTCGATCGGGCCCGCGTCCATCCGGCGCGAGCCACCGTCGAGCACCCCGGCCTGCACGAGCCCATCGAGGTCGTCGTCGAGCCCGTTGCAGGTCTCGGGCCGAGGGACCGGTCGATCCACCGGCTCGGGCGGATCGTCGATCGTGGCGGTGCGCGCGCCGCACGCCGTCAGGACGCTCGCGACGATCGAGCAGGCGAGGAGGCACGCGGTCGGTCGCAGCACCGGGCAAGAATAGCGGCAGTCGCGATCGCTGCCACGAAACGGAGATCGCCGCACGCGCGCGCCTCAAGCACGCCGTGGGCCAGCACGTGGCGCGCAACACTCACGTCGAGATCGAACGCGATGTGAATGCCTCCTCACGCCTGCGTGCCAGGGTGCGTCACGATCTTACCGGCGCTCGACGCTGGGGGCGCGCGAGCCTATGGTCACGGGACTCGTGCGCGGATCGTTCAGCAGGCTCCTGCTCGTGGCGCTCCTCTCGGGCGCGCCCTCCGGGATGACCGCGGCGATGCCCGCGACGGGGCAGGCGCAGATCCGCCCCGCCGCCGCGCCGGCCGCGCCCTTCGAGCCGAGCTCGCCGCAGCAGACGGGGCGCAGCTCGAGCGCGCCCTTCATCATCGAGATCGTCCACGCGCGCGTGCTCGTCGCCGCCGCCGCGGCCGCCGTCTCCGTGCTCACACCGACGCTCCGCGTGGGCCCCGGCGAGGCGCACGTGCGCCTGATCGAGCGTCCTCCGATCGCCCCTCTCTTCGCGACCTGAACCCGCTGAAGAGACCGCGCGCGCTGCGCGCATGGAGGTGATCATGACGAAGTCGAAGGAGACGTCGGGCCGAGCTGCGCCCGAGACGATCGAGCCGCGCCCGAGCGGAGACGGAGCGCCCACGGCCACGCCGGTGGCGGGCAAGTGGAGCGGGCTGATCCCGGCCGGGATCGTGCTCGGCCTGATGGCGCTCGCGATCCTGCTGACCTACCTGACCGATTGAGGGAGACCCGGCGGGCCGGGGTCGCTCCGGCCCGTGATAGGGTCGATGGATGCAGCGTCGTCACCTCACGATCAAGGAGCGCAGCGAAGTGACGGTAGGCCGACACCAGCTGCCGTCCGCAGGTCTCGGGATGCCGTCACGCCGCGGAGCGACCCATGTGATCGCGCTCGTCCTGACTGCGGTCGCCTTCGTGACGGCCTCCGTCGCGGTTGGGCAGGATCCACCCCCGTGTCCGCAGCAGGGCTTCGTGCCGCAGCTGATGACGCCGCCCGCGGAGTACCTCCCGGAGAGCGGCGGGCTCGTGGTCGGGCTCGTCCCCGGAGGCAGCGACGCGAGCGGGACGCTTCCGGCGCTCTCGCTCACCCAGCGAAGGCGGACCGTGACGCTCCGGAGCGAGCCGATCGCGCCCGGCCTCTTCCGCCTGCGCGCGGACGCGCAGCGCC
>JAEZBP010000083.1 GCA_023427125.1 Pseudomonadota bacterium
GACTTCGCTCAGGGCGAACGGCCAGGGAAGGCAGCGATTCTGGTTAGCTCACGGCGGTTCTGTCCGGCGGCCGGGGGCCCACTCGCGGTGGGGATCGACGCGGGTCTCGAGGAAGCGCGCGAGGCGATGGAAGTCGCTGCCGTGCTCGATGAAGCGGATCTCGGTCTTCAGCGTGTCGGGGTTCACGATCTCGCTGAACGGCACGTAGAAGAGATCGAGCTGGCCGCCGCAGCTGACCATGTGGCCGTCGAGGCCCTCCTCGGTCAGCGCGCGGAAGGCGCCGATGCCGAGCTGGCTGCCGAGCATCACGTCGAACGCGTGGGGCGGCGCGCAGCGGCTCTCGTAGCCGAGCTGGAGGCCGGTCAGCTTCTTCTTGCGGCCGGTGCGCGCCTCGTACCGGCGCGAGACCACCTCCGCCATCATCTTCCCGAGGTCGACCTTGCCGAGCGAGATGTGCCCGTGCTCGTCGCGCGAGGTCCGGCCCAAGAAGCCCGGCGGCAGCATCTCGGCCAGGCCCTCGGCCAGCACCACCGTGCCGTAGTGCTTGTCGTAGCGCTCCTCGCGCGTGAGGATCAGGTTCACGATCCGGTCGGCGAGCTTCTCCGGATCGATCACCCGGACCCCGTCCTCGAGGCGGCCGAGCGTGTCGTCGACGTCCTCGGGCGCGATCACCAGGTTGGCCTCGCCCGCGATCGCGACGCCGTAGCTGAGCCAGCCGGCCTTGCGCCCCATCGTCTCGACGATGAAGTACGAGCTCGTCGCGACCGCGTCGGCGCGCAGGTTCTGGACCTCCTTGGCCATCACGTCGACCGCGGTGAAGAAGCCGAACGTGAAGTCGATGCCGCGGTAGTCGTTGTCGATCGTCTTCGGCAGATGGACGATCGCCACGCGCCGCGCGGCCGGCTCGAGGCGCCGCTGGTACTCGTAGAGCAGGTTCGCGGTCTTCAGCGTGTCGTCGCCGCCGATCGAGATCAGCGCGTCGACGTCGAGATCGACGAGGGCGCGATACACCCGCGTCAGGCCCGCCGTCTTCTCCGGGTCCTCGAGATCCTTCGGCTCGGTGATGCCCTTGCCGGGGTTGGCGCGCGCGGTGCCGATGATGATCCCGCGGCTGTTGCGGAGGCCGCGCAGGTCCTTCTCGGTGAACACGCGGAAGTGCGAGTCGGGCAGGAGCGGGTGCTCGATCGGGTGGTACTCCTGCAGGTTCGAGTAGCCGTGGAAGAAGCCGACGACCTCGGCGCCGCTCTCGAGGAACGCGCTCGCCGCCGACGCGATCACCGCGTTGGCCGCGGGCGCAGGCCCTCCCGCGAACACGATCCCGACTCGCCGAAACTTCCTGCTCATCGGTCCCTTTCGTAGCTGGTCACCCTCGCGCGGGGGTCAACCCGCGGCGGGATCGCGCTGGTGAATACCGAAGACGTTGCCTTCGGGATCTCTCGCGTAGGCTTGCCACCCGAGCTGCGGGATCGCCATCTTCGGCAGCGCGAGGATCCCGCCGTTCTCCTCGACGAGCGCGACGGCGGCGTCGAGGTCCTCCACCTCGACGGTGCACACGAAGGACGAGACCGGCTGGCCGGCGATCGGCCCCGGCCCCATCCGCTTCAGGATCCCGCCGTCGATGCCCGGGCCCTCGCCGGTCGAGACGAGCCAATACTCCGGCTCCCCGCACCACTTGGTCGCGCGCCACCCGAAGCAGGCCTCGTAGAAGAGCACCGCCCGCCCCGGCTCGTCCGCGTGGATCTCGAAGTGCGTCACTCTCCCCATGTCGTCCCCCTTTGATGCCGGCCTCACTCAGGCCTGACTCTGCCTCTGTCCCACGACCACGTCCGCGCACAGCTCGACCAGCGCGCTCGCGCGCATCGCGATGACCGCCGCCGACTCCGGATCCATCTCCGCCGGGAAGAGCCCGGTGTCGACCACCACCGCGGCCGCGCCTCGCTCGAGGTAGAGCGGCGCGCGGTCCGAGCCGATCCCGCCGAACGCGATCAGCTCGACCGCCGGAAACGCGCGGTGCAGCCACGCGAAGTACTCGACCCCGCCGAGCCCCTCGGCCGGCACGACGGCGATCGGGCCGCTGTGGATGCGGCTGGCCTGGTGGAGCTCGTTCGGCGTGCTCACGCTCGGCACGATCTCGATCCCGCGGGCGCGGCTCGTCTGGATGAGCTCCGGGTCGAAGATCGGCGAGAGCACGAACTCCGCCCCCGCCGCGAGCGCCAGGCTCACGTGATCGCCGTGGAGCACGTCGGAGAGCCCGACCGTCACGCCGTCGGCCGCGTCGGCGACCTCCGCCGCGATCTCGGCCACGAAGGGCACCGAGACCGGCAGCGCCAGCAGGGTGAGCCCACCCTTGGCGGCGGCGGCGGCGCGCGCGATCAGATCTTCGCGCCGCGGCGCCTGGACGATCGCCATGAGGCGTGTCTGCTTGAGGACCTCGATCACCCCGGCCATCGGCTCAGCTATCGTGAGCGGGGCACGCCGGTCAAGCGCTACGCGCCATGAGGGGCGCTCGTGCGCGAAGCGCCGTCACGATCCTTGCCCGTGCCCGATTGGGCAGGGGCAAGGGCAAGGGCAGGGGCAAGGGAGCACGCGAGATCGCCCGGGTTTCGCTTCGGGCGCGGATCCGTCACACTCGGACCCCGGGCGCGGAATGACGCATGGCGCAACTGGGTTGCGTTCCTGAACGGGCTCGGGGGAATCGTCGTGTTGCTCTACCTCTACCTCTTCTCGCTCATCGTGGGTGCCGTGCTGCTCGGCGGTTCGATCCTGCTCGGCGGTAAGGGCGCCGATGCGGATGGCGATGTCGATCTCGACGCGGGCGGAGACCTCGACGCCGACGCAGACCTCGACGGCGGTGTCGACAAGGACGTCTCGGTCGGCGGTCACGGCGACTTCTCGGGCTTCCTGACCACGTTCCTCTCGCTCCGGTTCTGGACCTTCTTCCTCGCGTTCTTCGGCCTCACCGGCCTCGTGCTCGATCTCTTCGCGCTGGTGGGCAGCCCTTGGATCACGCTCGCCCTGGCGCTCGCGATGGGCCTCGGCACGGGCGCCGGCGCGATGGCCGCCCTGCGAAAGCTCGCGGGGGAGACGAGCGGCAAGGCGGTGGAGAGCGGCGACTACATCGGGAAGACCGCGCGGGTGGTCGTGCCCTTCGGCGCCGCCGGGGTCGGCAAGGTGAGAGTCGAGATCAAGGGCAACTCGGTCGATCTGCTCGCGTCCGGCGTCGAAGAGGACGCGTTCGAGGGGCGCGACGAGGTCTTGATCGTAGAGATGGAGGGCGCGCGCGCGCGCGTCGCCCGGGTGGACGGCAAGAAGTAACGGACGCGGCGCCGGACGGTCCGGCGCCGCATGAGATGACGCGGCGGCCTTCGTAGGTGTCGCCGGGGGCAGAGCACGACACCCGTGCTCTCGACAGAAGGAGACACTGAGATGCAACAAACGTACGACCCGGGCGGCGGGCTCGGGCAAGCCGCCGACATGGCGCAGGGAGACGGGACGGGCACCCTCTGGCTCGTCGTCTTCGCCGCGATCGGGATCGCGGTCGGGATCCTGGTCCTGGTCGCCATCATGCGGGCGCTCCTCCACATCGCGCGGCCCAACGAGGCGCTGATCTTCAGCGGCAAGAGCTACACGAGCGCCGACGGGACCACCCGCGGCTACAAGGTCGTCCGCCAGGGGCGGCGCGCCCTCAAGGTGCCCTTCCTCGAGATCCTCGACCGGATCGACATGACGCTCATCCCGGTCGACGTGGTGGTCCACAACGCCTACTCCCGCGGCAACATCCCGCTCCAGATCCACGCGATCGCGAACGTGAAGGTCCACAGCAAGGACCAGTACATCGGCAACGCGATCGAGCGCTTCCTCGGCAAGCCGACCGGCGAGATCCAGCTGGTGGCGCAGCAGACGCTCGAGGGCGCGCTCCGCGAGGTGCTCGCGCAGCTCACGCCCGAGGAGGTCAACGAGGACCGGCTGAAGTTCGCGGAGAAGCTCATCCACGCGGCGGAGGACGACCTCGACAAGCTCGGCCTGCAGCTCGACACGCTGAAGATCCAGAGCGTGTCGGACGAGACCGGCTACCTCGACTCGCTCGGCCGCCCGCGGATCGCGCAGGCCCTGCGCGACGCGGAGAACGCCGAGAACCAGGCCAAGCAGGAGATCACGCAGGCGCAGGCGGAGGCCAACCGCCGCGCCGAGGTGGCGCGCGCCGAGGCGCAGACGCAGCTGCTGTCGAAGCAGAACGAGCTGCGGCGCGTGAACGCGGAGCTCGAGGGCGAGGCGCAGGCGGTCGAGCTCGAGGCCGAGGC
>JAEZBP010000093.1 GCA_023427125.1 Pseudomonadota bacterium
GCGCCGATGAGGGCGCGATCCGCGATGCCCTGCGCGAGGCCCGCGGGCTCGCGCACCGCGCGGTGATCGTGCGCGAGCTCGATGGCGTGACCTACGTCGACGACTCGAAGGCCACGAACGTGGGCGCGACGATCGCCGCGCTCGATGGGCTCGCCACGCCCGAGCGGCGCGCGGTGCTGATCGCGGGCGGCGTCGACAAGGGCGGGAGCTACGCCCCGCTCGCCGAGCGCCTCCGCGAGGTGGGCCGCGGCGTGGTGCTGATCGGTCAGGCGTCCGCGCTGATCGCGAGCGCCCTCGAGGGGCTGGGCCTGCCGATCGAGCGCGCCGGGTCGATGGAAGAGGCGGTCTCCCGCGCGCGCGAGCTCGCGCAGCGCGGCGATCTGGTCCTGCTCGCGCCGGCCTGCTCGAGCTTCGACATGTTCAAGAGCTACGCGCACCGCGGCGACGTGTTCCAGGAGGCGGTTCGCGCATTGACCGCGGAGGAGGGCGCGTGGGCCTGATCCGCAGCATGCTCTTCCGCCGGCGCGACGCCGCCGCGGCCGCCGAGGCGCCCGCCGTGGTTGTCGGCTCCGCCGACGCGCTCCTCTACGGGACGGTGATCGCGCTGATCGCGTTCGGCGTCGTGATGGTCTACAGCGCGAGCGCGGTCTTCGCTTCGCAGCAGTACGGCGACGCGTACTTCTTCCTGAAGCGGCAGGGCATCTTCGCGCTCGTCGCCTTGCCGCTGATCGTGGCGATCGCGCGGATCGACTACCACCTCTACCGCCCCTTCACCTATCCGCTCCTCGCCGGCGTGGTCGGCCTGATGCTCGTGGTGGTGCTCGGGCTCGGGCACACGGCAGGCGGCGCGACGCGCTGGATCGCGCTCGGCCCGATCCACGTGCAGCCGGCCGAGATGGCGAAGGTCGCGCTCATCTTCTGGCTCGCCTACTCGCTCAGCAAGAAGCGCGAGAAGATCAAGTCGTTCAGCGTCGGCTTTCTGCCGCACGTCTTGATGGCCGGTCTCTTGATGCTCCTCTGCCTCAAGCAGCCGGACTTCGGCAGCGCGGTGATGATCGCGCTCCTGACCTTCGTGCTCCTCTTCACGGCGGGCGCGAAGCTCGGCTACCTCCTCGGCGCGGTGCTCGCGGCGCTGCCGGTCATCTACGGGCTCATCGTGAGCAACCCGATGCGCCGCCGGCGGGTGCTCGGCTTCCTCCAGCCCTTCGAGACGCGCCAGGACGAGGGCTACCAGCTCTGGGAGGCGTTCCTGAGCTACGGCTCGGGCGGCCTCGACGGAGTCGGCATCGGCGACAGCCGGCAGAAGCTCTTCTACCTGCCGGAGGCGCACACCGACTTCATCAGCGCGATCGTCGCCGAGGAGCTCGGGTTTCTCGGCGTCCTGCTGGTGATCGTGGCCTTCGTGATCGTCTTCGTGCGCGGCATCCGCGCCGCGTTCCGCGCGTCGGACGAGTACGGCACGTACCTCGCGGTCGGCATCACGATGTTCCTCGGGCTGCAGGCCTTCACGAACCTCGCGGTCGTGATGGGGATGCTGCCCACGAAGGGGCTGGCGCTCCCCTTCCTCAGCTATGGCGGCTCGTCGCTGCTCGTGAACTCGGCGGCGGTCGGCGTGTTGCTCAACGTTTCACGGCCGCGCGTCCGAGAGGGCACGGCGGTCCAAGGAGCCAGCGCGAAGGGCCGGGCGAGGCCCGCGCGCGAGCTCGCGGGAGATGCGGCATGATTCGACGGATCATCGTGGCCGGAGGCGGCACGGGCGGACACCTCTTCCCGGGGATCGCGGTGGTGGAGGAGCTGCGGCGGCGGCTGCCCGACGCGGAGGTGACCTTCGTCGGGACGGCGAAGGGCATCGAGGCGCGCGTGCTCCCCGAGCGCGGCGAGCGCCTCGAGCTGATCGACGTCGCTCCCCTCAAGGGGCGGAGCGCCGCCGAGCTGATGCGCAGTCTGATGATGCTGCCCGGCGCCTGCTCGCAGGCCTTCGGGATCATCGGCGCGGTGAAGCCGGACGTCGTCATCGGCGTGGGCGGCTACGCCTCGGGGCCGATGCTGCTCGCGGCGGCGGCGCGCGGGGTGCCGACCGCGATCCTCGAGCAGAACGCGCACGTCGGGTTGACGAACCGCGTGCTCGCGCCGCTCGCCGGGCGCGCGTACGTCGCGTGGGAGGAGGCCGCCGACCAGATCGGGCGCCGCCGCGCGAAGCTGCTCGGCAACCCGGTGCGGCGCGCGTTCGTCGACGCGTCGCGGGCGGCGATGGCCGATCCCGACGGCTTCGAGGCGCGCTCGCGCCGCATCCTGATCCTCGGCGGATCGCAGGGCGCCAAGGTGCTCAACGAGACGGTGCCGGCGGCGCTCGCCGGGCTCGATCTCGCCTCGCGCGGGATCGACGTGCTGCACCAGACCGGCGCCGCGATGCGCAGCGAGGTCGAGGCGCGCTACCGCGAGCTCGGCGTCCCGGCGGAGGTCGTGACCTTCGTCGACGACATGGCGAGGGCCTACGCGAGCGCGTCGCTCGTCATCGCGCGCGCGGGAGCGACGACCCTCGCGGAGCTCTGCGCGATCGGCCGGCCGGCGATCCTCGTGCCCTATCCCTTCGCGGCCGACGACCACCAGACGAAGAACGCCGAGGCGCTCGAGCGCGCCGGCGCGGCGATCGCGGTGCGCGAGGCCAAGCTCACGAGCGAGGGCCTCGCCGCTGCGGTGCGAGATCTGCTCGAGGACCCGAGCCGTCGCGCGCGGATGGCCGAGGCGGCGCGGGCGCACGGGCGTCCGGACGCGGCCGCCGCCATCGTCGACGATCTCTTCGCGTGGCTCGGCGGCCCGAGCGCGAGCGTGGCGCCGCCCGGGCCGAGCTCGAGCAAGGACGAGGGAGGAGGCGGCGCGCGCTTCGCGTCGGTCGACTTCCGCGCGGGCCGCGCGATCAGCGCGATCCCCCCGCGGCGCAGCACCTTGCCCCCGCCGCCGATCTACCTCGAGGTGCTGCCCGCGACCGCCCGCACGCTGGACTGAGCTCTTCGGGGGTCGCTACGCTGAAGTCGTCTTCGGCGGGCGCCCCGCGGGCGCTGTCGCGTGAGATATCGCACCAGATCTAGTCGAAGCGGGGTCGGACCGAATTGCGCTGCAATTGCGCGGGTCCGTCAATAGGTGTTGACGGCGAAGTCGGTCCGATCGTGGGGAATTGCATGACCGTGGCAGACCCCGCCGCGCCACCCCTGCGAACATTGGGGTGACAACCCCGCCCCAGTTGAGGCACAACGCTCCTGCAGTCCGATCGGGAGGGCGCGCGGTGGGAGCGAGGGAACAGCATCGGCGGTGGGGGGCGGTCACGCGCGAGGCGGTGGCGCTGGTCGCGGCGGGGCTCGCTTGGTGGGTCGCGAGCTCACCGGCGCACGCGTACCGCACGGCGGCGGATGAGCTCGGCACCTCGCTGCCTGTGCTCCGGGTCGCGGGCACCATCGAGGTGATGGCGTATGGCGAAGGTCCGCCCGGCGTGGATGCAGAGGTCTTCGCGTCATCATTGGATCAGGCCGCGCGTGCTTGGGACCTCGAGTGCAGCGCGATCCGGTTCGTGTCGGCGGGCGCGAGCAGCACGCCGGCGAGCCTCGCTGACGGGATCACGACGATCACGACCCTCGTGGAGGGGTGGGAAGCCCGGGGCTACGCCGCGACGCAGGCCGCGATCACCGAGCTTCGCTTCGTGGAGACGGCGGAGGGCTACGAGATCGCGGACGCCGACGTCTACTTGAACGCCGACACCATCGATTGGGCTGCCCCTGACGCCCCGGACCTGCGCGCGGCATTGTTGCACGAGCTGGGTCATGCGATCGGGCTCGCGCACCCGTGCAGCCACGAGCCGATCCTCGGCGAGCCCGACTGCGAGAGCGTGCTTGAGCTCGCCGCGCTGTCCGTCATGCACCCGGACGTTCAGCGTGAGGCGTGGGAGCCGCGCGCTGATGACATCGAGGGCGTCTGCGCGCTCTATCCGCGCGATGCGTGTGCCGCGGTCCTGTGCGGCGTGGACGAGGCCTGTCGGGACGGCGCGTGCGTGGCCGCGCCCCGCTGTGACTCCGGCGAGAGCTGCGCGAGCGGCGTCTGCGCGAGCGGCGGAGAGCACGAGGGCCGCTGCGTCGCGGCGGCGAGCGAGGGCGCGCCGTGTGAGCGCGGTGACGAGTGCAGCTCGTTTCTCTGTCTGACGAGCATGAGCGCGGGCTCCTACTGCACGCGCGGGTGCGCGGCCGACGATGAGTGCCCGGGCATGCAGCGCTGCGCGGCGGTCGATGGCCGCAGGGTCTGCGCGCCGCTCCCGCCGGCGTCGTGCGCGGT
>JAEZBP010000097.1 GCA_023427125.1 Pseudomonadota bacterium
GCTGCGCGAGGCGGCGCTCGCGGAGAACCGCGCGCTCCTCACGCGCCTCTCGCGGCAGAGCCTCGTCGAGTCGATCGTCGGCGAGCGCGGCGGCCTCCGCGGGATCATGGAGCGCGTCGAGCAGGTCGCGCGCACCGACGTGCCGGTGCTCATCCTCGGCGAGACCGGCTCCGGCAAGGAGGTGATCGCGCGCGCGATCCACGAGCGCTCGCCCCGCCAGACGGGCCCGATGGTCCGCGTGAACTGCGGCGCCATCCCGACCGAGCTCGTCGACAGCGAGCTCTTCGGCCACGAGCGCGGCTCGTTCACCGGCGCGCTCGCGACGCGCCTCGGCTGGTTCGAGCGCGCCGACGGCGGGACGCTCTTGCTCGACGAGGTCGGCGAGCTGCCGCTCGCGGCGCAGGTCCGGCTCTTGCGCATCCTCCAGGAGGGCACGCTCTCGCGGGTCGGCGGCGCGCGGCCGATCCACGTGGACGTGCGCATCGTCGCCGCGACGCATCGCGATCTCCACCGCATGGTCGCGCAGGGCGAGTTCCGCGAGGACCTCTGGTACCGGCTCTCGGTCTTCCCGATGCGCCTCCCGCCGCTCCGCGAGCGGCTCGAGGATCTCCCGTCGCTGGCCGCGCACTTCGCGGCGAAGGCGGGCGAGCGGCTCGGCGGCGTGCCGCTCGTGCCCTCGAGCGACGACCTCCGGCTCCTGCTCGCCTATCCGTGGCCCGGCAACGTGCGGGAGCTCGCGGCGGTGATCGAGCGGGCGGCGATCCTCGGCCACGGCAAGCGGCTCGACGTGGTCACCGCGCTCGGCGCCGCACCTCCGCCCGGGGCCGCCCGCCCGAGCGAGCCGAGCGTGCCGGCGCCCAGCGTGTCGTCGCAGACGCTCGATGCGGTCGTCGTCGCGCACATCGAGCGCACGCTCGCGTCGACCCGTGGTCGCATCGAGGGGCCGCACGGCGCCGCGGCGATGCTCGGGATCAACCCGCACACGCTGCGCGCCAAGATGCGCAAGCTCTCGATCGAGTGGTCGCGCTTCCGCAGCGCGCGCTGATCCCCAGCACGGAGGACGGGTCCAGCACATTTGCTGGCCCGCTCCAGCGCCGACCACGGATGACGCGCAAATCGCACGGATAAGCCAGCTGGCTTGCGGGCTGCTGAGCACCCCGGCCGTGACCACGCGCGTGATCGTCTTCGCTTCGCTCGTCCTCACCTTCGCGCTCGCGCGAGGAGCGCGGGCCCAGCCCGAGGAGGAGGAGCCCTAAGAGCTCGAGGTGCGGGTGAGCGCCGAGCAGGGACGCGGCTTCACCGTGGCGGTCGGCGAGGTCTTCGCCGCGACGCTCCGCGCGCGCCTGCAGATCCGCAACACCGTGCAGGTCGAGGGCGACGTCGTGAGCGACACGTTCGAGCTCCGCACCGCGCGCATCTGGTGGACCGGCAGCGTGCTCGATCCGAGCCTGCGCTACGGCCTGCAGCTGGCGCTCGGCGCGAACGACTTCGAGCCCGGCAACGCGAGCCCGATCTTCGACGCATACGTCGAGTCGACCCACCTGCGCGAGCTGAACGTGCGCGTCGGCCAGTTCTTCGTGCCCTTCGATCGCGCGCGCACGGTGCGCGAGTCGGCGCTGATGACGACCGATCGGAGCGAGGTGGTGCGCGAGCTGACGCTCGATCGCGACATCGGCATCGTGGTGTCGTCGGCCGACCTCTTCGGCCTCGGCGGGATCCTCGGCTACGCGGTCGGCTTCTTCGGCGGCGACGGGCGCAACCGCGTGGCGCCCGCCGTCCCGGGCTTCCTCTACACCGCGCGGATCTACGTGCGGCCGATGGGCGCGTTCAACGACGACCAGGAGAGCGATCTCGCGCGGAGCCCCGACCCGCGGCTGATATCGGCGGCGCCTTCGCCTACAACACCAACACCGACCGCCCGCGGAGCACGACCGGCACCCGCGCCCTTTCCGCCTTCGTGCGCGCGCGCCCCGACTACGTGCACCTCGCGGCAGACGCGGTCTTCAAGTGGCGGGGCTTCTCGTTCCTCGGCGAGGTCGTCTGGCGCGACGCCGATCGCGACGTCTACACGTTCAACGACGACGCGGGCGCCGCGCGGACCGAGCACACCCGCTCCGGCTGGGGGTACCTGCTCCAGGCGGGGATGCTTGTCTGGGAGGGCCTCGAGCTCTGGGGGCGCTGGGAGCACCTGATCGCCGATCCGGCCACCGCCCCCGATCTCGTCCGCCGCGCGAGCGAGCTCGGCCACGGGCTCTCGGCCGGCGCCAACTACTACATCCACGGGCACGCGCTGAAGGTGCAGGCCGACTGGACCTGCTACTTCGGCGACCGCTTCGACCTCGGCCAGCACTTCGTCCGCGCTCAGCTCGACGCGAGCTTCTGACCTGCCTGCGGTGAAGCCTTCATCGTCGGGCGATCATCAACCCGGGACCGGGACGTAGACCACTTCCGGACCGTGATAGTAGGGCTGATAGGCGGGGCCCGCGCCGCACGCGTAGACGTCTCCCGCCATCGCGCAGTCCGGCGGGAGCGCCGTCGCATAGGGCACCGGCGCGCTCGCCGCGTACCGCGCCGACGTCCGGCGCGCCGTTCGGCGTGAGGAGCGACGGGCCACACCCGCGTAGCTCCCGGGCGTGAGCGGCCGCCCGATCACCGCGTGCGCCTCGCTCGGCGCGAGGACGGCGGGAGCGCCGACCAGCCCGGTGAGCACGAGGAGCACCGCCGCGAGACCGCGCGTGATCGCCGTCGTAGCTCGACTCATCATGTTCCTGCTCCTTCACTGCCTCGCTGCAGCTCGCGGCGCGCCAGCGCCCGCGGCGACTCGGCGAGGAAGTCGATCTCCCGCGCGCCGCGCGGCGGCGTGAACGCGAAGTCGCTCGCCGCCACCGCGCTCGGGCCGACCTCCCAGTCGCGCATCTCGACGGTGAACTCGGGCGCGCCCTGCACGTCCTCGCTCACGATCACGTAGCGGCGAGGGAGCGGCCGCTCGCCGCGCTCGACCCAGAGCTGCCAGTCGACACCGTCACCGCGGAAGGCGACGTGCTCGCACACGACGCCGCCGACCTCGGCGAGGCCGAGATGGCGCCCGCTGCGGACGCCCTCCATCAACCCCTCGTAGGCGTTCGAGTAGAGCAGGTCCGCCCCCGGCGCCTCGATGTCGAGCCGCTCGCGCGCGAAGTCCAGCGCCGCGTCGAGCTCGTTCGGAGCTTCCATCTGCGCGTAGAGGTTGTTGCGCTGGCCGTGGACCGTAATGCGCTCGCCGTCGTAGATGAAGACGACGTTCGCCAGGGAGCCCCGTCGCTCGCTCCGCAGCTTGTTCGGTCGCTGGAGCGCGACGTTCGAGGTGGCGAGCATCTGGATCTTCTCGCCCGAGTCGAGGACGACCTCCGTGGTCGAGTCGGCCGTCACCCGGAAGGCGGGCAACGATCCGAGATGCTCCGACATCCGCCGCACCACCGCGGCCGCCTGGGGGTCGACCGCGCGTTCTTCTTGGGCACGCCGCTCACGGGACGGCTCGCCGGATCGCATGCGATCCCCGCCCTCCTGCGCGAACGCGTTGGCGATGAGCAACGCCACGCCGAGCGCCGCCACGGTGCCGGCCGCCAACCTTCTCCGAAGCGAGCTCGCGCTCATCCTCTCCTCCTCGCGCCGCAGCGCTCTCCCCGATCGTGGATTGCAAGGCGTCCGCCAGCGCGGGCCTCGCCCGAAGTGAGCCCGACGTCGTGGCGGCCGGCGTCAGCCGGGCGCGTCCGTGCCAGGCGGAGTCGTCGTGGGGCACTCGGCTTGCGTCAGGCTGCCTGTGCGAAGCGGGACCGCGGGCGTGTTCGTGCTCCTCGTGATCGCCTTTGCCTCGCCGGTTGCCGCGCAGGACCTCGGGCATCGCTTCATCGGGACGCTCGGCGCGCGCGCCGGTGAGCAGCGCGAAGCAGGGCTCTACGTGGCGGACCGGCTCGTCTACTACGGCGCCTCCACGTTCCGTGATCGCCGCGGGCGGCCTCTCCCGACGGGCGGCGCTCGCCTCGAGGCGCTCGCGAACGCGCTCGGCCTCGCGGCCGCGTTCGAGATCGAGGCGCTCGCGACGTACGTGTCGTTCGCCGCCGCCGCGCCGCTGGCTCGGGTGTCGCTCGTGGCGGACCTGCCCGAAGCGAGCGTCGACCGCTTCGGGCTCGGTGACGTGTACCTCCAGCCGCTCGCGCTCGGCTGGCGGCTCCCGCACCTCGATCTGACTGCCTCGTATGCCGTCTACGTGCCGACAGGGCTCTTTCGCCTCGGCGAGGGCGGGCTCAGCCGCGGCCACGTGACACACGAGCTCGCGGTGGGCGCGACCTTGTTCTTCGACTCGGAGCGGCGCTTCCGGATCTCGGCGCTCGCGAGCTATGACCTCAACCACCGGAAGATCGGCGTCGACATCACGCGGGGCGAGACGGTGCAGGTGCAGGGCGGAGTCGGCGCGCTGATCGCCGATCTGATCGACGTCGGCGTGGTGGGCGCCGGGATCTGGCAGGTCGGCGACGACTCCGGCTCGGAGATCCCCCCTGCGCTCCTCGGCGCCCGGGATCGGGCGCTCGGCATCGGCGGCGAGATCGGCGTGGTGATCGCGCCGATCCGCGGGCGGCTCGGCGTGCGCTACCTGTGGGAGACCGCCGCGCGCTCGCGCCCCGAGGGCCACGCGCTCGTCTTCGAGCTCGCGATCGTCGCGTGGACGCCGGAGGCCGACGCCGCACCGAACGATCGAGCTCGCGTCCCTCCCGACGCCTACCGTGTCCGACCACGGGGCTCCCTCGTGCCCGCGACGGCGCTCTCGCACCCCCTCCGCATCGAGTAGAGCGCGACGCGCTGAAACGCGGCCGGGGGAGCGCGGATCAGGCATCTCGAAGCCGCGAGCGCCTGGCGTTCCGCTATGCTCGCGGCGGAGAGGAAACGCACGATGCGCGCACTGATGATCGCGGCGATCGGTCTGGTGGGTTGCGGCTACGAGGACGGGCTTCCGGCGCCGCCGCAGGGCGGCGAGTGGATCGAGATCGAGCCGGCCGGCGAGACGATCTGCTCGGACGGCAGCCCTTATCGGTTCTTCGTTCGCGGGGGCGATCCCGAGCGGGTCGTGATCGACTTCCGCGGCGGCGGCGCATGCTGGGATCCGAACACGTGCACGGCCGCCGACGTGCTCTACGCGTCGCGGGCCGACGAGCTCGAGACGTTCCTGCAGGCGCTCGATGCCGGCCGGATCGGCGGCATCTTCGACGGCGCCGCCGATCGCGAGCTCGCCGGCTGGACGATCGTCCACATGCCCTACTGCACGGGCGACATCCACTGGGGCGACGCGGTGCAGGAGTACCTCCCCGATCTCACCGTGCACCACAAGGGCTTCGTGAACGCGCGGACCGTGCTCGAGTGGGTCTACGCGCGCTACGCCTCGCCGGACACCATCCTCGTCTCGGGCTGCAGCGCGGGCGCGTACGGCGCGGCGCTCCACTCGGCGTACATCGCCGACCACTACCCCGGCGCGAGCATCCGCGTCCTCGCCGACTCCGGCGCCGGGATCATCACCGACGACTTCCTGACCGCCAGCCTCCCGAACTGGAATGCGCGGCAGAACCTGCCGCCCTTCATCCCGGCGCTGCAGCGTCCAGTTGATCAGCTCTCCCTGCCCGAGCTCTATGTCGCCGTCGGCCAGCACTTCCCGGAGATGCGCCTCGCGCAGACCGGGGCCCACTACGATCAGGACCAGATCTTCTACTACACGGCGATGGGCGGCCGCGCCTCCGAGTGGCCGGTGCGCTTCCGCGAGAGCCTCGAGACGATCAGCGCGTCCTTGCCCGACACGTTCCGCTACTACGTGCCGCCGGGGCCCGTGCACTGCGTGACGCCGTACCCGTTCTACTTCGAGCGTGAGGTCTCCGGCGTGCGCCTCTCAGATTGGGTGGAGGAGCTCGTCCTCTCCGACGCGCCGCCTCCCAGCGTCGCGTGCGAGGGCGCCGAGTGCTGCGACGATCCGATCTGCGTCGAGTGCGCGGCGAACGGCAACACCGACCTCTGGTGCGGCTTCTGCCGCGGCTGGCCCGACGAGTGGCCGGAGTGCGCGACGCCCTGAGCGGGCATGAGTTAATCCCGCCCCGGGAGCGCCGAGCGGCGGCGCGAGCTTCAGCGCGGTGAAGCACCTATCGCCCGACGACGCGCAGGGTGGCTTCGCGCCAGGAGGCGGCGCCTCGCGCGTCGCGCAGCACGACGATGATCGTGAGCTCGCCCTCGGTCTCGGGCACGGTGAGCGCGTTCTCGGTCGAGCCGCGCGGATCGTCCGCGCCCACTCCGGTGCGCTCGGCCTCGAGGACGCCACCGCTCGTGTACCAGGCCGCGCGGATCGACTCGCGATCGGCGACGAGCGCGCGGCTCGCCACGTCGAAGCGCAGGAAGCGCTCGGCGCCGGCACAGCTCGAGGGCGTGGTGCAGTCGTCCGGGCAGTCGGTCCGGGTCTCGTCGATGCCGCAGACGCCGTCGCCGCAGGCGTCGCTCTCGGGGCACGACGGCCAGCCCGCGCGGAGGGTGACCACCTCGCCGGGGGCGACCTCGGCGGGCTCGTCGAGCGAGATCACGCGGCCGTCCTCGTGGACGAGCTCGAGGGCGCTGATCACAGGCGCGACGTTGCGCCGGTAGCGCTGCGCGTGCTCGGCCGCCTCGGCTTGGGTGGCGCCGAAGAGGCCGCACGCGAGGCGGAGCTCGAAGAGCGCGACGGAGTCGTCGCCGGGGACGAACAAGCGCAGCGGCTGCGCGTAGCCTCCCGTGACGTCGGGATCGACCGGGCGCCCCGCCGGCGCGCCGTCCTCGGCGGGCGGAGGCTCGGGACCGAAGAGCCGGCAGGCCTCGCGGGGCACGGCGCCGCTCGGCTCGATGCCCTCGCCGATCGGGACGAGCGCGGGGTGGCTGAGCTCGAGGCAGTCCTGCGAGACGGGCCCGAGCTCGGCGAGCGGCTTGCGCGCGCTGCAGAAGGCCCAGTCGATCGGGGCTTCGATCGCTCCGCCGGCGCCGGCGTAGAGCGCGGCGAAGCGCACGCTGTCGCCGGGCCCGGCCTCGGCCGGCTCGGCCCGGATGGCGAGGAGCCTCGGCGCAGCGAGCAGCGACTCGTCCACGTCCACGTCGGGGACGCACGCGCTGAGGATCAATGAGAGGATCGTGAGGCGCTTCATCTCAGAATGTCCAGCGCAGCCCGATGGCGGGGAGGATCGGCAGCGAGCGGATGGTGTCGCGGCGCCGGTAGTCGGCCGAGTACACGTACTCCTCGCCGTTCTCCTGGTTCGTGACGTTCTGGACCTCGAGCCACACTTCGAGCTTCGTGTCGCCGAGGTCGATGCGCTGGGCGACGCGCAGATCGAGCTGCACGAACTCGGGCAGCCGCAGCGAGCCGTGCGCGCCGAGGATCGGCTGCCACCGGTCCCGCCCCGCGTCGTAGTAGGCGCCGGTGACGTCGGCGCGCGGCATCCCGGTCGCGTAGCGGAAGCGCGCGCCCGCCTCGAAGCCGAAGCCGGGCGTGTACGAGAGCAGCGCGGTGAGGACGTGGGTCTGATCGAAGTCGAAGGGGCGCCACGGCTCGTTGGGCGCGTTCTGCCGCTCCGAGCGCATCAGGGTGTAGGCGATCCAGCCCGAGAAGCCCTCCGTCTTCTCGAGCCGGATCAGCGACTGAACGCCGTACGCGCGCCCCCAGCCGTCGGCGACCAGCGCCTCGGCCCGGAGCGGCGAGGCCGCCTGGCTGCGCACCGCGAGCCCCTCCGAGAACGACGCGAAGCCGGTCACCTCGATCGCGAGCGCAGGCACCGGGCGCACCGCGGTGCCCGCGAGGACGTGCCAGGCCTGCGAGACCGGCAGGGTCGGCGTGCCGAACGAGGCGCTCAGATCCTCGGCGGCCGGCGGCTGATGATAGAGCCCGCCCGCCGCGCGGAAGCCGAGCTCGGGATGAGGATCCCAGCGCAGCGCGAGGCGCGGCTCGGCCCGGAAATCCTGCTCGAAGAGCCCGATGTCGGGCGCGTTGCCCTCGCGCGGGGTGCGCCGGCTGACGCTGCGCGCGTAGGGATCGAGGCGCAGGCCCGGGATGACGTGCACGGCGCCGTCGGCCAGCGAGAGGTCGCCCTCGACGTACGGCGCCGCCGACACGTGCACGACCTCCCACGCGTCGCTCGCGATGCGATCGGGCGGCGGCTGGCCGAAGACGCGGCGATCGCCCTCGCGCGCCGGCAGGCCGATCGAGCCCTCGCGCGCCAGCGCGCTCACGCCGATCTCGGCGTCGAGGCCGACCTCGATGTCGAGGAACGGGAAGACGCGGGCGCGGTGGCTGGCGCGCAGGCCCGCGATGAAGCCCTCGCTCGCGATCGACGTCTCGACGTCGCCGAAGCGGTTGGCGCGCAGGCCCCGATCCCAGCCGATCCACGGCACGATCGAGCTCCGGGTGCCATCGCCCCCGTCGCGCTCCCACCGCGCGTAGACGCGCTGGAAGTCGAGCTCGCGCGCCTCCTGCGTCGCGAGCGCGGGGTCGGAGTCGGGCACGCCGCGCGAGACCCGATCGCCGCCGAGCATCCACACGAGCTCGATCGTCTCGCCGGCGGAGATCGCGTGCAGCGCACGGACCTGCGCGTCCCAGTAGCGCGGCACCGGAACGTACGCGCCGAGGTCGCCCTGCGCGGCCTCCACCATCAGGTGCAGCCAGCTCGCCCGCGCGGCCGCCGCGGCGCGCCAGCGATCGGCGAGCGACGCGCGCATCATCGCCGAGGCGTCGTAGAGATCGGCGCTCAGCGCGCCGTGCACGCCGTCGCCGGTGGGAGTGTGCGTGCGGACGGTGACGATGCCGCCGAGGCCTCGGCCGTACGCGGCGCCATAGCCCCCCGGCACGAGCTCGAGCGCCTCGACCAGGTCCGACGCCACGACCGAGCGCAGGCCGCCCTCGTGATAGAGGCGCGGGATGCGCACGCCGTCGACGTAGACGCGGGTGTCCTCGGGCGAGGCGCCCCACACCACGAGCTGGCCCGCGCCGACCGAGGAGCGCGCGACGCCCGGGAGGCTCTCGACGACGCGGAGCACGTCGCCCTGCGTGCCGGGGACCCGCCGCGCCTCCTCCGCCTCGACACGCGTGGACACCGCCTCGCGCCGGAGCTGCGGCGCGACGACGACGATCTCCATGTCGTCCTCGTCCTCGCCCGCCTCCTCCTCGGGCTCGCGCAGGGCGACGTCGTAGACGACCTCGAGCCGCTCGCCGGCCGCGAGGGTCTCCTCGGTGCGCAGCGCCGTGAGCTGCTCGCCCGAGAGGGTGAGCGCGATCGTGCCGGGCGCGAGCTCGGCGAGCTCGAAGCGGCCTGCGTCGTCGGTGGTCGCGCTGGCGCCGCCCTCGATCGCGAGCGTCACGCCGGCGAGCGGCGCGCGCGTGCGCCGATCGCGGACCACACCGGCGAGCGTGGCGGTGGTGGGGGCGACCGGCGCGAGCGTGAAGCGATAGGCGTAGAGGATGCGGATCGCGGCGGGGACGCCGTCGATCTCGGCCGGCGTGAAGCGGAAGCGCCGCACGGCGGCCAGCGCCGCCGCGTCGAAGAGCTCCCCCGCGCTCTCCGTGATCACCGCATCCTCGACCGCGCCGGCCGCGTCGATGGTGATCTGGATCGTGGCCGTCGCCTCGCGGCCGGCCTCCCGCTCGGCCTCCGGGTAGTCGGCGGGGACGAGCTCGATCAGCTCGGGCGCGCGGGTGACCGCCGGGCCCGCGTCTTGGGCCTGCGCCTCGACGGCGCTGGCCATCACGAAGAGCGCGAGGACGAGCGCGAGCGGGATCGAGAGCCGGTCGAGGATCGCCGTGGCGCGCATCACAAGGTGAACCGGACGGAGATGGTGAAGGCGGCGGAGACCGCGTCACCGCAGCGGGTCGCGGCCTCGAAGCGCGCGCCTCGCACGGCCTCGAGCGCAGCCTCGTCGAGGCCGTGGCCGAGGCCCTCGAGCACCGTCACGCTCGCGACCGCTCCCGTGGCGTCGACCTCGACGCGAACGCGCACGCGGCCCTCGATGCTCGCAGCCCGCGCCGCCTCGGTGTAGGCGGGCTGCGGCAT
>JAEZBP010000111.1 GCA_023427125.1 Pseudomonadota bacterium
AAAGATCCAAACATGATCGTGTCCTCCGATTCGCCGGCGACCTCCGCCGGCTCTGCTCGGGAGCCTTTCAAGCGCCGTGCCGCGCTCGCCTCAGCAGCCATCGCCCGCGCGCAGAGCCGATCGACGAGCGGGCGTGAAACGTAGTGAAACAAGCGCGCTTCGCGAGGCGGCCGCAGTGGGCGCCGCGTGGCGCGCGTCGCGGTGCGTCTCTCGTTTCACCGTGTTTCTCGAGCGCCTCCGTTCGCAACCCCCGCGGCTGGCACGCTCGATGCGGTGAGGCGACGCGACGCGACGAGAAGCCCCGATGAGCCCCGCGCCAAGAAGGAGACGAGCACCATGAAGATCAAGCCTTTCTACGATCCGCGCACCTCCACGCTGACCTACGTGGTCTGGGATCCGGAGTCGCGCGAGGCCGTCGTGATCGATCCCGTGCTCGACTACGAGCCGGGCGCGTCGAAGACGTGGACCGAGTCGGTCGACGCCGTGAGCGCGTTCGTGCACGACGAGCGCCTGACGCTCCGCTACGTCCTCGAGACGCACGCGCACGCCGACCACCTGAGCGCCTCACAGCTCCTCCGCAAGCGCTTCGACGCCAAGGTCGTGATCGGCGACCGGATCACGACGGTCCAGAAGACGTTCAGGCCGATCTTCGACCTCGGCGAGGACTTCGCGACCGACGGGAGTCAGTTCGACCGCTTGCTGGGAGACGGCCAGACGCTCGAGGTTGGCGCGCTGAAGGTCGAGGCCATCGCGACACCCGGACACACGCCCGCGTGCCTCACCTACAAGATCGGCGACGCACTCTTCGTCGGCGACGCGCTCCTCACGGAGGACTACGGGACGGGGCGCTGCGACTTCCCGGCCGGCAGCGCCGAGCACCTCTACGAGTCGGTGCAGAAGCTCTATCGGTTCCCCGACGAGACCCGCGTCTTCGTCGGACACGACTACCAGCCCGGAGGCCGCGAGGTGCGCTGGGAGACCACGATCGGCAAGTCGAAGGCGCACAACCCGCAGCTCTCGGCCGCGACCACCAAGGCGGCGTTCGTGTCGATGCGCAACGAGCGCGACGCGACCCTCGCCGCGCCGCGGCTGCTCCTGCCGAGCGTGCAGGTGAACGTGAACGCGGGTCACCTCCCCAAGCCGCGCGCGAACGGGAACCGCTACCTGCAGATCCCCATCAACCTCGGCGTCGCGACCGACTGAGATGACTGGCGCGCGCTGTGTTTGCTCGGCGCGCGCGCGCTTCGCGAGCGCCAGCCAGCGAGGATGGTGGTCGGGCTCGGCACGCGCGCGCAAGCGGCGAAGCTGCGCGGCGTCACCATCGACGGCCGTGTCGAGCTTCCCGATCCCCAATCGGCCCTCACGCGCCGCCAGAGCCCTCGTTCGCAGGCGGCGTGCTCTCCGTCTCACGCGTCGCGTCGGTGATGCGCTTGGCGACGCCGATCCCCATCGCATCGAGGATCTGGCCCGCGCGGAGCGTGATCGCGGTCAAACGATGATGATCCCAGTGGTGGCCGGCGAAGATCATGTGGTTGCGGGTCGATCCGAGCCACGCGTGCGAGGCCATCCAGGCGAGGTCGAGCTGGTAGCGCCAGGGATCGGTGCTCGGGTCCGGATGATCGAGGTGAAGGAGCGCGACGCGCGCGGAGAGCTGCCAGCTCGGCCCGACGAGCTCCCGGACGTGCCGCGCCTCCCTCCACGCGTCCTCACCGCGCCCGGCGTCGATCGCCGCATCGAGCCGTCCCATCGCGACGACGGCGCGCTCGTATCGCTCGGCCTGGGCCCAGACGAAGCCGGGGACCGCGACGCCCGGGAGATGGCGCTCCACTTCCTCTCGGGTGAGCCCTCCCACGATCGGGATCAGGAATCGGAACGGACAGTGCCCGTCATCGAGCGCGGCTCCGCGCGCCCAGCTCGCCACCGCCTCGGCCCTTCGGCCCGCCGCGAGGTGCGCGAGCCCCATCAAGTGGAGTAGATGCGCCTTGACGAACGGCTCTTCGCTCCGCTCAAACGCGAGAAGGATCCACTCCAGGAGCTTCGGGTCATCCGGGCAGAGGCAGGCCGCATACATGGCGCCATCGAGGAAGAAGCCCTTGTCCGGGCTCTCGTCCGGCTCACGCCAGAACATGCTCAGCACTGTCTTCGGCGTGGTCCGGGCGACGTGCCCCTTCATGCGCTCGATGGCGCGGCCCGCGTCGGCGGATGCGGCGATGAGCGTGTCCCGTCGGAACGCATTGCTCACGGATTTGAGCGTCCATCCGTCGAGCTGGTCCGTGAAGAGAGGTCTGGCCCACTCGTCGGGCATGTTGACGCACAGGCTTCGGGGCGAGAGCATCCCGGAGACGAAAGGAATTGCATCGCTGTCGTCGGTGTCCTCGACGGCGCCGGCCGGGACCTTGGGGATGTGCAGAGAGCGATGATTGCGCTCGAGGAGGAGCGTAACGTTGCTGTCCGCGTCCGTGACGGGGAACTGGATCCCGGGCAAGAGGTTGAGCGAGCCCTGCGGCTCGAGAGTCCATGGGTCGAACATGCGCACCCAGGGAGTGGCGCCCTCGTAGTGCACGACCAGGAGGCTGTCGCCGCTGCGATAGAGCCACGCGAGCAGACCTGTGCACGCCGCGCTCACGAGCGTGTGCCGAATGGGCTCGAGCTCGTCCGAGACCCTCACGAGGTGGAACGCACCGGCGGTCGGCTCCTCGTCGCGCGAGCCTTCCATGCTCTTCGTTTCCAACGCGAGCAAGACGTGCCCTCGCTCGCCGGCGTCGTCGCCCGCCTCGGATCCGCCGTCGGTCCTGGAGACGTCGATCGCCGCGATCGGGAGAAGGCCGGCCAGCTCCCCGGTGAAGCGCTCGGCGCCGCCGAGCGGGCGGAGCGTCGCGGGGTCGTAGACCTCCCAGGCGCGTGTCTTCCCGCCCGTGACGAGGACGCGCGCACGGCCGGGGCGCCCGAAGAAGCACGCCGTCGCGCACCGCGGGAGAGGCCGCGTGGCGCCCGAGGGATAGGCGCGGAGCACGTGCCCGAGCCTGGTCTTCTTGTAGGTCCGCAGCACCATGGCGCTCGCGTCCGGCGCCAGCTCCGCCCACGCGTCGTCGGCGGAGCCCGCGGTGAGCCCTCCCCACCAGACCTCGAGGACCCGGCTCGGGGTGTCGCGGTCGAGCACGAGCATCCCCCCATCGCTGAGCGGCAGCCAGAGCGAGCCTCTGATGGGGATGACGGTCCGAGCGCGCCGCTCGCCACCCACCGTGAACGAGAAGCGGCGCTTGACGATGAGATCGGGGAGAGAGGCCTCCGTGAGATAGCAGCGCTCTTCCGGGCTCGCGATGAGCCAGATGTTCGCGTCGGCATCGATCCGAACGTCGGGCGCGTGCGGGCCCAGCGCTCCCTCGTCCTCGATGTCGGGGCGGGTGCCCTCGGGGACCGGGTGCTCCTCGAAGCGGAGCGCCGCCTTCATCGCCTCGACGAGCGCGTCGTGCTGCTCCTCCCACGCGCGCAGCCGCTCGCGCACCGGCTCCGGGACCTCGCCCGCGCCGTCGGCCTCGTGAGCTTTGGAGACGAGAGCGCGCAAGCTCGTCAACGCGGTGCTCCCTCGATGGAGCGCCTCGAGGTCGGCATCGGGCTCGCGCGCCCGCGCTGCTCGCGCTTCGAGATCGAGCCCCCACTCCGCCGCCTCCGTGAGCTTGCGAGCGAGCGCCGGACCGTCCTTGAAGAACGAGAGGTGCTGCGAGGGGATCGCGCGGAGCTGCTCCAGCGCGTCCGTCCATCGCTGCGCGTTCAGGGCCGTGACGGCGGCGTCGATGCGGGCCCGCGCGTCCTCGACGTGCCGGCGGGCGAGCATCTGGAGCGTGCGGTCGATGAGCGGGCCGACGTCCGCGTGGTGCTCGATGGCGCGGGGGAGGGACTCGACGTGCTCGACCGCCTGGTCGAGGTCGTTCGCTTCGAGGGCGCGCTCGAGCGCTTCGACGCGCAGCGCCGCGCTCGCGACGTCCTCGGGCCGCGGGCGCTTCAGCGCACCCCGGATCGCGTCGGCGCGCTCGCAGCGAGCCTTCGGCCCCTCGGCTCGCACCCGGGCGCGCAG
>JAEZBP010000123.1 GCA_023427125.1 Pseudomonadota bacterium
GTGCGCGCCCGGCGTGAGCTCCGGGAGCTCGAGCGGCGTCACGCCGCGGGGCTCGCCGTCGACGAGCACCATCGCGCCGAGCGGCTCGCTCGTGATCGCGGCGCTGCCGGGCGGCGGCGGCTGGCTCTCGAGCTCCACGCTCACGATCTCGCGCGCCTCGACCCGCACCTCGACGGTGACCTCCGCGCGCGCGCCGCTCTCGGCCACCACGTCGACCCGATGCGCCCCGGGCGCGAGCCCTTCCACGACGCGCGGCGTGCGCCCGCGGCTCAGGCCATCGACGAAGACCTCGGCGTTCGACACGTCGGTGATGACCAGGATCGATCCGGTGTCGGGCGGCCTCGGCTCGAGCCGCACGTCGACCCGCGCGCTCCCGCCCGGCGCGGCCTCGACCCACTGGCCGAAGGTGATGAAGCCCTCGGCCTCGACCTCGACGAGCCTACGCCCCGGCGCGATCTCGACCCGCGCCGGCACGGTGCCGACCGACTGGCCGTCCACCCGGATCCGCCCGCCGGGCGCCGGCTGGTGATGGGCGCGCACGTCGAGCGACGCCGCGCGCTCGAGCGTCGCCGCGATCGCTTGCCCGTCCTCGGTCACCGCCACGTGCATCACCACGCGGCCATAGCCCGGGCGCGTGAAGATGAAGTCGTGCTCGCCGACCGGCACCCGCAGCGCGCGGAGGGGAGTCCGCCCCACCTCGCCCGAGCCGAGCACCTCGACGGTCGCGCGCGTCGGCGTGCTCGTGACCTCGACGGTCACCATCTCCTGCGCCCGCGCCGGCAGCGCGAGCGCGACGAGGAGCGGCGTGATCCACAGCGTCCGCATTTGGCGCATGGTACCCACGATGGCGGCAGTTTGCTGGCGCGCGCGCCGATCCCCCAGCGACGGTGTTTCCGGCCAGCCCGCGCGCTCGCGAAGCGCGCACAGCCAGCTCAGAACGCCGAGCGGCGCGGTTCCGGCTGACTGGACACCGGGGAAGGGAAGCGCCGACAGGACGGAAAGTCCGTGCAGCTCAGCCGCGCGCTCGCGAAGCGCGCGCACAGCCAACTCAGGGCGCGAGCGCGGGCGCCGGGGTGCGCGGCGGAGCGGGCGCGGCCTGCGCTTCGAGGTGCTTCGCGCCGGTCCCCGTCGCGTACGCCGCCGCGTGCACCTCACCGAGCTCTTCGCGCACCTCGATGTCGCCGACGTGAAACCAGTCCGCGTGCGCGCGGTCCGGCGTCAGATCGAGCACGACGTATCCGCGCGCTGCCCCATCGGCCCAGTGAATGTGCCGATTGTTGCCGGCGATCGTCTGCGCCACGCGCTCGAGCAAGCCGAGGAACCCGGGCGAGGTCACGGCGGGAGTGACGACCTCGACCGCGAGCGAGCCCTGGCCCGTCGCGGGGTCGTACGCGCTCTCGTCCGTCGGGTCCTCGGTCAGATCCATGGCCCACGAGCTGTGGATGTCGCCGGTCAGGACGACCACGTCCTCGATGCCCTCGGTGCGCAGCACCGAGAAGAGGCGCGCGCGCGCGTCGGGGTACCCGTCCCACGCGTCTACGTTCGTGAACCCGCTCCACTGCGCCATCACGACCTGTTGGGCGACGACCTTCCACTGGGCGCTCGAGGTCCGGAGCTGATCGAGGAGCCACGCCTCCTGATCGGCGCCCAAGAGCTGATCGGGCTCCGAGCCCTGCTCCTCACGGCCCCACACCCGCGCGTCGAGCACGATCAGATCCACGAGCTCGCCGAACGCGAGCTTGCGCCAGAGCTTCCCCTCGGCGTCCTCGCGGATCGGCAGCCACTCGTAGAAGGCCTGGCGCGCGAAGGCGAGGCGATCGCTCCAGCTGCCCTCGTCCTCCTGGTGGTTCTCGGCGCCGTCGCGGTAGGCGTTGTTCGCCGTCTCGTGATCGTCCCACACATGCACGAACGCGTGCTGTCGGTGGGCCTCCTGAAGATCGGGATCGCGGCGATAGAGCGAGTAGCGCAGCCGGTAGTCGTCGAGCGTGACGATCTCGTGGTCGGGCTCGTAGGCACGCACGCGCCCGTACTCGCGAGTGCCGTACTCGTAGATGTAGTCGCCGAGGTGCAGCACCGCGTCGAGGTCGGCGCGCTCGGCGATCTGCCGGTACGCATGGAACCACCCGTGGGCGAGGCTCGCGCACGAGCAGACCGCGAAGCGCAGGTGACCGATCGCATCGCTCGGCGCCGTGCGGGCGCGGCCGACGGGCGAGGTGTCGCCCCGCGAGGCGAAGCGGAAGTAGTGGGTCGTACCGGCGGCGAGGCCCGTCGCGTCGACCTTCACGGTGAAGTCGCGGCTCGCGTCGGTGCTCGTCGCTCCGCTCGCCACGACCGACGCGAAGGCGGCGTCGGTCGCGATCTCCCACGAGACCTCGATCGACCCCGGATCCGGCTCACCGGGCATCCCCGGGGTGACGCGCGTCCACAGGATCACGGCGTCGGGCAGCGGGTCGCCGCTCGCGACGCCATGCTCGAACGTCGCGTAGGTGCGCGGCGCCGGCGGGATCGGAGCGCCGGCGTCGGGCGTCACCGGAGCGCCCCCGTCGGCCGGCCCCGCGTCTCCCTCGACGGGCGCAGGCGCGTCGCAGCCGGGGACGAGCGCGGCGACACCGACCGCCGTCGATGCCCTCAGCCAAACCCGACGACCGAACCGACTCGGCCGCTCGTCATCATCGTCTCGCTCCATGTGCCTCAGCCTCCGCGGCGCATCCTACAGGCTCGCCGGTGACGCTGTCGCAACGAGAACGGGTCCGAGCACCGCGACCCACTCGGCGAGAGAGGTGCGCCGCGCGCCCGCCCGGAGCAGTCTTCGCGCGTGAACCTCCCGGGCCACCTCGCGGCCGCCTACCTGGCGCTCGCACGAGCGCGCCCCGGTGACGCGCGCGCGGCGCGCCGCTCGATCGCGCGCCTCTCCGCCATCGCGCTCGGCGCCCTGCTCCCCGACCTCATCGACAAGCCGCTGATGTGGATGGGCACCACGCCCTACGGGCGCACCGTGGGTCACAGCCTCCTCCTCTGGTGCGCCGGGCTCGCGCTCTGGCTCGTCTTCCGGCGTCGCTCGCTCATGGGGCCATCGTCGCTGCTCCTGCTCGGCGGCTTCTCGCACCTCGCCGTCGATCTCGTCGACGACGTCGCGGAGGGCTTCGAGCGCACGGGCTACGTCTTCTCGGCCTGGATGGGCTGGCCCGTGACGAACCCGGACATGGCCTACGTCCAGGTGCCCCACCTGCTCGAGCCGATGCGCCACGCCGTCACCCCGCTCGAGACCGCGACCGTGGCCGCCTGCCTCTGGCACGCGCTCGCTCATCGAGACCGCCGCGGCTAGCCTTCCCCGCTCTCGATGATCCCCCAGATCCAGGTGCGCGAGCTGGCCAAGCACTATCGCGTGCACGAGCGCGCGTCGGGAGTGCTCGCGTCGCTGCGCTCGCTCGTCTCCCGGCCCACCAAGACGGTGCGCGCGGTCGACGGAGTGAGCTTCGAGATCGAGGCCGGCGAGCGGGTGGGATTCCTCGGGCCGAACGGCGCGGGCAAGACCACGACGCTCAAGATGCTGGCCGGCCTGCTCCACCCGAGCGCGGGCGTCTTGCGGGTGGACGGCCACGTGCCGCAGAAGCGGGAGGTCGCGTTCCTCGAGAAGATCATGCTCGTGATGGGGCAGAAGCAACAGCTCATCTGGGATCTGCCGCCCGCCGACACGTTCGATCTGAACCGCGCGATCTATCAGGTGCCGCGCTCGCTCTACGAGGCGACGGTGAAGGAGCTGAGCGAGCTCCTCGAGCTCGGCGACCTCGTGAAGAAGCCGACCCGCGAGCTCTCGCTCGGCGAGCGGATGAAGTGCGAGCTCGTCGCGGCCTTGATCCACCGGCCGCGAGTGCTCTTCCTCGACGAGCCGACGATCGGCCTCGACGTGACCACGCAGGTCGTCGTGCGCGAGTTCATCCGCCAGTACAACGAGCGCTTCGGCGCGACGCTGATCCTCACGAGCCACTACATGGACGACGTGGCCGCGCTCTGCCCGCGCGTGATCGTGATCGACAAGGGGCAGCTCTCCTACGACGGAGGGCTCGACGAGCTCGTGCAGCGGGTCCGCCCCGAGAAGCGGCTCGCGCTGCGCCTCGCGAGCGATCCCGATCGCGGCGCGCTCGAGGCGCTCGGGCACGTGGTCCGGGTCGAGGGCCACGAGGTCGTCGTGCAGGTCACGCAGGACGAGCTCGCCGGCGCGGTCTCGCGCGCGCTCTCCACCCTCGAGGTCCAGGACTTCACGGTGACCGCGGCGCCGCTCGAGGAGGTGATGAGCGAGCTCTTCGCGCGGAGCCGCGCCGCGCGAGAGGACGCGCTCCGGAGCGAAGCCACCCCATGCAGCTGAGGACGCTCTCGGCGCTGCCGACGGTGATGCGCATCGGGCTCGCGTCGGCGATCGCGTATCGCGCCGAGATCCTCGTGTGGGTGCTGACCACGACGATGCCGCTGATCATGCTGCCGCTCTGGCACGCGGTCGCCGAGGAGGCCCCCGTCGGGGGCTTCGGCCAGTCGCGCTTCACCGCGTACTTCCTGGCCGCGTTCGTGGTGCGGCAGATGGTGGGCGCCTGGGCGGCGTGGACGATCAACTACGAGGTGCGCACCGGCGCGCTGAGCCAGCGCCTCTTGCGGCCCCTCCACCCGGTCTACGCCTACGCGGCCGAGAGCCTCGCGTCGGTGCCGATCCGCTGCGTGGTCGCGCTCCCTTTCGGCCTCGGCGCGTTCTTGCTGACCGGCGGCGAGCACGTCGTGCGCGGCGCTCTCTCGTGGTCGCTCGTGCCGCTCTCGTTGATCGGCGCGTGGATGATCACGTTCTTCGCGCACGTGATCATCGGCGCGCTCAGCATGTGGATCCACCAGAGCATCAAGCTGATGGACCTGTGGAGCGCGGGCTTCTTCGTGTTCAGCGGCTACCTCGTGCCGATCGCGCTCTTCCCCGACTGGCTCGGGTGGCTCCCGCCGTGGATGCCCTTCGCGTACCAGCTCGGCTTCCCGGTCGAGCTCCTCACCGGCGCCCTCGCGCCGGACGAGGCGCTGCATCAGCTCGGCGCGCAGTGGGCGTGGGTCGCGGTGCTCGGCGCCCTGGCCGTGATCGTCTGGCAGCGCGGCGTGCGCCGCTACGGAGCATTCGGCGGATGAGCGCCATGCGGCACCTGCGGCTGCTCGGCGCGCACGGGCGGCTCTCCATGCTGCTCGCGCTGCAGTACCGCTGGGAGTTCTTGCTCGACGGCCTGATGAGCGTCTTCTGGACGGTCACGGCGCTGATCCCGCTCTATCTGGTCTTCCAGGAGCGCCCGATCATCGCCGGCTGGCGCTACGGCGAGGCGCTGGTGGTGGTCGGCTTCTTCACGCTGCTCGACGGGGTGCTGAAGGGCGCGATCAACCCGAGCCTGACGACGGTGATCGAGCACATCCGGCAGGGCACGCTCGACTTCGTGCTGCTCAAGCCGGCCGACTCGCAGTTTCTCGTCTCGACCCAGCGCTTCCTGCCGTGGCGGGTGCTCAGCGTGGTCGCGGCCGGGCTGGTCTTCGGCTACGCGTTCCACTCGATCGGGCGGGCGCCGTCGATGGCGGCGATCCTCCGCGCGGCGGCGATGCTCGCCTGCGGCGTGCTGATCCTCTACTCGATGTGGATCCTCGTGATCAGCGTCGCGTTCCGCGCGGTCCGCATCGACAACCTCCGCTACTTGTTCGAGGCGGTCTTCGACGCGGCGCGCTGGCCCGCCTCGGTGTTCAAGGGGGTCCTCTCGTTCCTCTTCACGTTCGTGATCCCGCTGGCGCTGATGACGACGTACCCGGCGGAGGCGCTGCTCGGTCGGATGAGCGGCTCGCGCCTGGTGATCGCGCTGACGATGTCGGTCGCGTTCGCGGTGCTCTCGCGGCTCGTGTGGCTCCGCTCGATTCGCGGGTACACGTCCGCTTCTTCGTGACAGGTCCGCAGACGCAGATTGCTCCGCGGCGGCGCGCGGCGCACCCTTCGGCCCTATGGTTGCCATCGCCGGTCTCGTCGGGCTCCGCCCTCACCCCGAGCATGTCGCGCGCCTCACCACGCCGCCTTACGACGTGATCAAGGAAGGCAGCCCGCTCGCCGCGCGGCTCGCGTCGAACGCCGACTCGCTCTACCACGTCATCCTCGGCGATCGTCCGCGCGAGGCGCTCGACGGCTTGGTGGAGCGGGGCGTCTTGATCCCCGACGAGGAGCCCGCGCTCTACGTCTTCGAGCAGCGCTGGGACGGCGAGCAGCGCACCGGCGTCTACCTCGCGCTCGAGGTCAGCGACTACTCAGAGCGCAAGGTCATCCGCCACGAGAAGACCTTCGACGCGAAGGTGAAGGGCCGCATCGCGCTCGCGCGGGCCACCGAGCACACCATCGGTCCGGTCTTCCTGCTCACCCGCGCCGCGCTCGCGCCGCTGCTCGAGCGGGCCAAGGCGAGCCCGCCGCTCTACGACTTCACGAGCGACTTCGGCGGCGGCACCGACCTGCACGGCGTCGCCAGCCGCGTGTGGCGTGTCCCGGCCGCGAGCGAGCTCGGCGCGTCCATCGCCTCCTGCCTCGCGCCCGATCCGCTCTACATCGCGGACGGACACCATCGCTATCACGCCGCGCTCCGCAACGGCCAGTCGCACGTGCTCGCGTACGTGACCCCCGAGGCGCGCATCCTCGCCTACGACCGCGTGGTCAACGGCGTGCGCCCCTTCGCCGAGGCGCGCCGCGAGCTTCAGCTCGAGCCGCTCGCGCGCTTCGAGACTCCCCCCAAGCACGCCTTCGCGCTCCGCACCCGCGAGGGCTCGTGGCTCCTGCGCGCCGAGCACGTCCCCGACGACGTGGTGGGCCGGCTCGACTGCGCGATCCTCGAGCGCGAGCTCTACCCGCACCTCGGCCTGACCCACGATCACATCGTCGACCCCGCGCACTTCGACTACTACCCCGAGAGCCAGCTCGACGAGATGGAGGCAGCCGTCGATCGCGGCGCCTACGAGCTCGCGATCGCGCTCCATCCCGTCAGCATCGACGAGCTGATGGCGGTCGCCGACGCGGGCCTCGAGGACAGCGCGATCGTCATGCCGGAGAAGAGCACGTTCTTCTCGCCGAAGATCCTGAGCGGCCTCTTCCTGTACCGGCACCAGCGCTGATGGAGGAAGCGCAGCCCGACGTGATCGAGGCCGAGGTTCGTATCGACGAGCGCGACTTCGTCACCGCACACCGCGAGGTCGCGTTCTTGCGGCGCGCGATGGTGACCTCGAGCGCCGTCGCGCTCCTGCTGATCCTCGCCGGCGGAGCCTGCCTCTACGGGGCCTTTAGCGAGCTGCCCGTGGCCGGCTTCGCGCCGCTCTTCGTGATCGGAGCGGGGGGTCTTCTGCTGTGGAGAGCGCGGACGCGAGGCTCACGCGAGTTCCGATCGATGAAGGAGTGGCAGACCCGCATCCGTTACCGGTTCTCGAGGACCGGCATCCGGTTCGAGAACGAGAAGGAGGGCAGCGATCGGGCCTGGGACCTCCTCGCCGGTTGGTCCGAAGGGAAGTCCGCGTTCTACGTCGAGCAGGCCGGGCAATGCTTCCAGATCATCCCCAAACGCGCGTTCGGCGATCGTAACGCCGTCGATGCGGTGCGCTCGCTGCTGCGCGAGAACGTGCGCTCGCGGCCCGAGCTCCGAGGCCCGCGTCTACAGCGAAGCCGCTTGCTCCTGAGCATCGGGCTCTGGCTGGTGCTCGTCACGGTGTTCTTCGTCATCTACAAGCTCATCACGTCGGGGGAGCAGCCACGCGACCTCCCCACGGACGAGGCGCATCAAGGCGCCGAATGACCTCGGCCTCTCAGCTGGCGCTCATGCGCTCGCGCAGCCGCGCGGCCATGCGCTCGATCCACGGCGCGTCGGGGCGGCCCGACTTGCGCAGGCGCGCGAGGTGCGGGTCCGGATCCCACCGACCGACGTCCGCGCCCTCGTCGCTCAAGAGCGCCTTGAGCTTCTCGAAGCAGGGCTTGCGCTCCTCCTCGTCGAAGTAGACGAGCCCGTAGAAGCAGGCCTCGGCGAGCGGCGCGTCGTCGTCGCCCGCGCTCGCGCGCTCGAGCCAGCGGCGCAGCGAGCCGAGCGCCTCGTCGACCAGCTCGCGCGCGAGCAGGAAGCGGACGACCGCCGCCCAGC
>JAEZBP010000124.1 GCA_023427125.1 Pseudomonadota bacterium
CGGCGATCCCGACGGCGGCGATCCCGACGGCGGCGATCCCGACGGCGGCGACCCCGAGAGCTATGTGCGCCCGACCCGGAGCGAGAGCTGCGACGCGGAGGGATACTGCTGGGTCGAGCCCCGGCTCGGGCGCGGCGCGCTCCGAGGCGTGTATCGCGTCGGAGACGACGCGCTGTGGGCCGTCGGCCTCGACGGGATGATCGCCCATCACGAGGCGGGCGTGCTCACGTTCGCCGAGCGGCTCGTGGAGCACCGGCTCAACGCCATCGACGGGCGCGCGCCGAACGACCTCTGGGTCGTCGGTGCGGCCGGGACCGCCCTGCACTTCGACGGCACCGAGTGGACCCGAGTCTCCACGGGCGTGTCGGTCGAGCTCCACGGGGTGTGGGTCCACGCCGACGGAACCGCGTTCGCCGTGGGCGCGGGCGCGACCGTGCTGCGCTACAGCGCCGGCGCGTGGGCTCCGGTTGCGCTCGGCGTCACGTTCGACTCTCCGCCGACGCTCTTCGCGGTCTCCGGTTGGGACGCCGGCGACGTCTGGGCGGTCGGGACCGACAACACCATCCTGCACCTCGAGGGCGGCACCTGGACGCGCACCGATCCCGCCATGGCGATCTGTGACCGGCGTCCCTTCTACGAGGATCACTCGTTCAGCGGGGTCGTGGCGGTCGCGCCGGACCACGCGCTGGTGGTCGGGCACAGCGACGGCGGCTCCACCCCTCGCGGCGTGCGGGGCTCGCATCGCGCCGGGGTCTTCACCTGCTCGGCGAGCGCGGCGTGGCCGGCGAGTACCCTCGCCCGGATCGACGCGACGAGCCCGACCGACGCGTGGGCGACTGGCGGCGCGACGCTCGACCACTGGGACGGCTTCGAGTGGGAAGCCAACGACGTCGACGTCCCGCCCGGCGACGTCATGATGGGCGTGCACGCCTATGCGCCGGAGCGGGCGCTGGTCGGCGCGTCGTCGACGGTCATCGACTACTCCGCCGGCACGCCCACGTTCTTCAGCACCGATACCCGGGGTCTGCCGGCGCAGACCTCGGGGCTCTCGGCCATCGAGCAGGTCTCCGTCGCTCCGGACGGCACGGTGTACATCGTCCACCGGAGCGGGCTGCTTCAGCGCCGGCTGGTCTCGGGCGCGGTCGAGACGGTGCTGCCGCAGGGCTCGCCGCGTCATCGGATCGCCGCGGTGGACGCGCGCCGGGTGTGGTCCGTCGACGGCGGGGACGCGCTGCTCTTCGACGGCGTCACGCCCGCACGCATCCCGGTGAGCGCCGGCACGCTGCGCTGGATCGCCGCCGTGCCGCCCTCGGCGGCCACGGGCACGGAGGCGTACGTGACCGGCACCGACGGCGTCTGGCGCGTCGACGCGAGCGGCGCGGTGACCGCCGTGGCGGACTCGGTGGACCTCGAACAGGTCTTGGTCGCGGAGGACGGCACGCTCTACGCCTCGAACGGCAACAGCGTCTTGCGTCGTGACGGCGACGAGTGGGTCGCCAGCGACACCTACTGCGTGGACCTGAGGAGCTTCGACGTCAACGGCGCGCACATCTGGGGCGTCGGCTCCCAGTGCTCGATCCACTTCGACGGAACGACGTGGTCGAACATCGACATCGTGGGCAGCACGTACACCGGCGTAGTGGCCCTCTCCGACGGGCGCGCCCTCGCGGTCCATCTCTCCGGCTACCTGCGGCACAGCGACGGCGGGGCGTGGAGTGGAGACTACGAAGATCGCTTTCAGAGCATCGCGAGAGACTCCACCCACGTGTACTTCGGCGGCCAGTATCGCGCCGTGAGCCGGCGCGCCATCTCGGCGCCCTGAAGGTTCGCCTCCCCGCTCGTGCTCTGCTCCGGGCGGCGGTGCGCGCGCGCTCGCTGTGTCGCGCTTCGACGGAAGAGCTGGTCATCTCGTAGTCAGCGCCGCCCTCGCGGCGCTGGCGTGCTCAGGCGCGGCTCTTGCGGGCCGCGTGCGGGGTGTGCCCGCTCCAGCGGGTGAACGCGCGCTCGAACGCCGCGCGCGAGCTGTAACCGAGCCGCGACGCGATGACATCGATCGAGAGCGCGTCATCGAGCAAGAGCTGCGTCGCGCGGCGGTGAAGGAGCTCGGCGCGGAGGGCGGCGAAGGTCGTGCTCAGCGCGGCGAGCTTCCGCTGGAACGTGCGAGGCGTCACGCCGAGCGCGGCGGCGACCGACTCGAGCGTCGCGCCGCCCGCGTCGTGCGCGCTCCAGAACGCGTAGCCGAAGTCCTGCTCGAACGAGATGCTCCGGCTCTCGGGGGACAAGAGGAGCCGGGGAGCCTGTTCGACCAGGAGCTCCGACAGCGCCGGCGAGGCGCCGCGGAACGGCAGGGCGAGATCCGAACGCGAGAACAGGAGCTGCGTGCCCGGCCGATTCCAGCGCGGCGTGACTCCGAAGATGCGCTCGTACTCGCCTTGCGCCAGCCGCGGCATCTGATGCTCGAGGGCGTGGGCGCGAAGCTCCACGCCGGTGCAGTGTCGGGCGAGCGACATCGTGGCCGCGAAGATGGTGTCGGCGCCGTGCCGCGAGCGTAGCGTGGGCATGCGGTACTCGATGCCGGCGCCTCCCTCGGTGTCCACGCGCCGGATCGACGCTTTCCGGACGAAGAGGCTCATGATGCGAACGAGGACGTCGACGGCCGCGTCGAGGTGCGTCGCGTGCGCGAGCGCGGGGCCGACCACGCCCATCTGGTCCAGCGTGAAGCGCGCGCCCGCGTGGATCCCCCACACCGGATCGCCGGAGAGCGTCTCGTAGGCTGCCCAGAGCTGCAGCGTCTCTTCATAGGTCAGCGCCTCGACGGTCTCCAGCCTCGCGAGCGGGATCGACGAGGCGCAGGCGACCTCCGGGAGCGAGAGATCGAGCAGGCGCGCCCAGGTGAGGACGAACGGAGAGACGCGGATCGCCGTCGAGCTCGCGGAGTCGGACACCGCCGGAGGATACGGCTCGAAGGCCGATTCCCTCCTCTTCCGGCAGTCGATGGCGATCGGCAGGCACCTCGACGCGCGGCCGGCCCGGGCCGACACCGAGACGAACGCGCGCGAAGGCGCGCGCAGCGAAGCAGCACGATGCGCGCGCGAGAGAGAGACCCTTATGAGTCCTTCTTCGTGATCCCGACGTCGAAGCCGATGCCGCCGCCTCGGAGCCCGACCCCGTCGCCGCGGTCTCCGCCCGAGGCCGCGATGTCCGCGGCGTGCCCCGCTGCCTTCTCGGCCGCCACCACCTTGCTCTCCTCGCCCGTCGGACTCTCCGGCGCTGGCACGCTCCAGCCGAGCGGCAGCGGGAACGCGATCTCGAACGGCACGCCCGCGATCTTCGGGTTCGCGGCCGCCCGCACGATCACGTGCGCCTCCCCCTCGATGTTCGTCGTCGCCGCCCGCACGTGCGCCGCCTGCTCCTGACCCGGGAAGAGGAAGATGCTCGCCGCGCTCGTGAAGATCTCGTTCGCCGTCTTGCTGTCCGAGCCCTCGGGCAGCTGCGCCTTGACCCACGTCGCGAAGCGCACCACGCGGCCCGTCAGGATCTGCGCCGGCAGCGGCACCGCGTCCGTCGCGCCGCGCACCACCGGCGCCTTCACCAGCGCGAGCGTGTCCGAGTTGCGCGCGCTCCCCATGCCGAGCACGCCGTTCTTCGCGAGGACCTCGCACGCGTTGATCGCGTAGAACGCCTCCGTCGGCGCCGCGGTGTCCTTGTGGCTGCCGCGCTCGATCGTGTGCGGGGCCGGCGCCCGGAGCGAGCCCGCCTTGCCGAAGATCCGCGCGAAGCCGCCCGTCGCGCGGTAGCTGCCCGCGAGCATCGCCGCGAGGCCCCACACGCCCGACGCGAACACGGCCCGCTTCGCCTCGCCGGCTCCTTCGACGTGGAGCGCCACCCCGTTGGCGACCGCCGTGAGCCAGCGCGTCGACTCGCGCATCCGCAGCTCGTCCCACGCCGCCGCCCACGCCGGGACCTCGTCGCTCTTGCTGCGCTCGAGCGCCTCGAACGCGTTCGGGAGCGCGCCGACGTCGTCGGTGCCGAAGAGCGCCGGGCTGACGCCGACGATCACCGGGATGAGCTCCTGCTCGGCGAAGTCCGCGAGCTCGCCGAGCGCCTCGGTCGAGTCGAAGTCGTGCACGACGAAGACGCAGTCGGGCTCGTCGATGTCGTCCGCCCGCTCGCGCGCCGCGAGATCCTCGAGCACGTGCGCCGGCTCGGTCTCGAGCAGCGTCACCCGCATGCCCGCGTCCTTCGGGCACTCGCTCACCAAGAAGCGCAGGCCGCGCCACGCGCGCTCGACCGCGCTCACCTCGGGCGAGCGCAGCACGTCGCTCGCCGCGCCGTACGCCGCCGCCTCGACCATGTCGCGGAGCTGGCGCGCCGCCGGCTTGGCCTTCGAGCGCGACGAGGAGCTCGTGCCCCGGATGAACATGTCGATCGCCGACTTGGCGGACTTCTCTTGGACCTTGGCCTTCTCGAAGATGTCGTCGGCGCTGGCCGCGCCCGCCTCACCACCGACCTTGGGCGCCGGAGCCGCCGCGGCCTCCGGCTCGAGCGCCGCGCGCAGCGCGTCGAGCAGCTTGCCCTTGCCGATGATCCCCTCGAGCTCGGCCGCGCTCGCGTCCTTGAGCTTCGAGACCTGATCGGCCTTCGCGAGCAGCGACGCCAGCTCGGGCACCGCCGTCACCACGTGCTTGAGGCTCAGCTCCTTGAGCGAGCCGATCGTGAGCGAGACCGTGCGCGTGTCCTCGACGCCGATCCGGTCGGGGATCGTCGCCGAGACTTCGAGCTTGCGCTTCTCGAGTGCCTCGTTGAAGTCGGCTCGCGTCAGGGACAGCGTAGCTCCACGCGCCCCGAGCCCGAACGCCCCCGCGACCAGCCAGTTGACCTGGGCCGCCCCTCGACTCTGTTCTTCGGCCACGCCTCGCTCCCGATGTCAGTGTTTGCCGTTCGGTCTCGAACGGCGTCGATGCCGCTCGTCGTTGATTGTCGCGCTACGCGACAGAAGTCAGCGCTGCCTCTTCGACCTGGCGCCCGATGGCTCCCGATTCTGCGCTCCCTCGCCAATGGGGAGCTGGGTCGAGCCATGCGCGCGGATCGTGCGCTCGAAGAGGGGGATCCCGCGCGAGCGCATTCCGCCGCCCCGCTCGAGGTAGATCACCCGATCCGAATCGGTCGTGCGGAACGGGCGCGCCGGGCGGCCCGGATCGCGTGGATCGCGGTCCTCGACCGTCACCTGCTCGTGCACCACCACGGTGCCCGCGACGTACTCCAGCGACGCGGCGAGGCGGAAGACGCGCTCCCAGCCGTTGGCGATCGCCGCGACGTGCTCGCGCTGGAGATGGACCGCCGAGGGCCCGAGGCACTGGCCGTCCTGGGTGCGGACCTCCGGGCTCAGCAGCCGATCGCCGACCATCGGCATCAGGCGCGAGGTGCGCAGGCAGGTCGGCTCCGCCTCCTCTTCGCCCTCGCCGCCCGCGTTTGCCGGCGCCGCGTCGTCGCCCTCGTTCTCCTCGCCTTCGGGCGGGCATCGCTCGCCGTCGGCGACGAGGATCCGCTTGCCGCCGGTCTCGCGGAGGCGCAGGCGCGCCCGCTCCATCGGAAGGCGCAGGGTGCCCATCGCGCGGACCGAGACGCCCTCCTCGGTGCGCTCGGTGACGACCACCGGGCCGAAGCCGTCGCCGTCCTCGAAGCGATGCGTGATCACCCACACCGGCTTGATCGCGACGCTGTCGGCGCGGCCGACGATCACCGACTCCTCCGTGATCGGCACCGCCTGGGGCGCCGGCTCGTCCTCGGCCTCGTGGACGTCGCACTGCCGGTCGGTCGGGCGCCACTCGATGTTGTTGCCGATGCAGTCCTGCGAGCTCGTCTGGCCGTCGTTGTATGCGCGCACGATGAGGGTGGCCCACTGCTCGTTGTTCAGCGGGCGGATCATCCCTCCGTCGGGCACGGGGTGAGACGCGTAGCAGACCGGCGGCGGGTCCTCGGGCGTCTGGCTGCTGCCGCACGAGGCGGTGATCGCCGCCGCGCCGAGCGCGAGGAGAGGGGGCGCGAAGAGAGAGCGGAGGGAGGATCGCGACATGGCTCGAAGTCTACCGATCCCGCGAGCGCACGAGAAAGAAGTTGTTGGCGCGCGGAGGGCCGCGCGACAAGCCGCGCCCCGGTCGCGGGTTCCGCGGGGCGCTCGAGGACGAGGGTTCACGGCCTCTGGCCCACCCCCGTCCGCTATTTGCTGTCGATCAGTGGTTGTAAGGTCGGGATTGAGGGTTGCCGTAGGCCGGGCGTGCTCCGGATTGGAACGAGTCGGCCATCGACGCTCCGGTGGCGTCCTCGCCCTGCAGGAAGCCGCCGGTGACCATGAAGTACGCGCGGGCGAAGTTGCGGCCGAAGACCTCGCGGCTGAAGCGGTCCTCTTCGATGAGGCGCTGGTGCGCGTCCGCGAAGGCGGTCCAGAGCTTCGCCTTGCGCAGGTTGAAGAGGCTCTCGAGCAAGCCTCCGCCGCCGGCCTTCGCGAGCGCGTGGGTGCGCTGCCCGCTCAGCGTCGTCGGCGCGACCGACTGCAGCATGGACCGCACGCCCTCCATCACGCCCGAGAGCAGCGCGACCTGGTGGAGCGCGAGATCGGCGAAGGCGCGGGTGAGCTCGCGGACCCGGGCGCCTCCGTCGGTGTTCCAGTCGAGCAGGTAACGGAGGACGTCCTGCGGCGTCTGCGCGTCGTGCAGCGGGTTGCGCTCCTGCACGAGCTGGAGGGCCATCTCCTCGCCGAACTGCTCGTAGCCCTTGCGCAGCTCGACGAAGGCCTGGCTGTAGCTCTCGAGGATCGCGCCGACGCGCTCCATGGCCACCGCCGTGTTGACCTGGGTGCCGGGCGGCAGCTGGACCTGGCCGGTGAGGCGCTTGATCCACTCCTGCGCGTCGACGTCGCCGAGCGCCGCGCCGCTCACACCGAGCGTGTCGATCAGCTGGCGGAACTCGGGCTCCTTCGCCAGCTGCGGGAACTGCTGGCAGAGGCAGAGCACCATGCCCTCGCGCTGCGGTCCCGGCAGCCGCTCGAGCTGACCGCGCAGCGCCCGCAGGGTCTGCTCCCAGGCGCCGCGGTACTGCTGGTAGTAGGGCTTGGTCTGCTCGGTGATCTGCACGAGCAGCTGCATGTCGACGCCGCCGGGGATGCCCGTGCCGGTGTTGATGCGGTCGCGCGGCACGCCCTGCGCCTGCTGCGCCTGGTACTGCTGGATCTGCTGCGGGATGTTGGCGCCGAGGAACATGGTGTTCTGTTCCATCGTCGGCGGGTCGTTCGGGTTGAACGCGACCGTGGAGCCGCTCACCGCCGAGCCCTCGCCCTGCGCCGTGTTCAAGTTGAAGATCGTCGTGCGCGGCGCCGCGTACATGTCGGGCGTGACCTGCGCGCGCGCGAACGAGAGCTGCAGCGGGCCGATGCGGAGGTCGGTCTGCGGATCGACCTCGACCTGGACGTGCCGCGCGAGCCGGCGGCCGTTCATCATCGTGCCGTTGGTCGAGCCGAGATCGACGTAGCGGACCTTGTGCTCGTCGAAGCGGACGACCGCGTGCCACTGCGACACGAACGGCTCGTTCAGCGCGAGCTCGTTCAGCTGGTTACGGCCGATGCGGACCGGAGCGCTGGCGAACGCCGAGTGCTCGGTCTCGCCGGTCTGCGTGTTCGTGATTCGGACGAGCAGCGGAAGCATCGGGGGTCCGGGCGATGCGGAGGCTCGGAAAGGCGAGGGCCCCAGCAAGGCTTCGCATCCTCGCATGGGGCCCTCGGGGTGGGCAAGCGTCGTCGCGCGCTTGCTTACGGGCTCAGTCAGGGCCTCTCACCCTGTCTCGGGCACGGGCACGGGCACGGGCACGGGCACGGGCACGGGGTGGGGGGGGGGGGGGGGGGGGGGGGGGGGGGGGGGG
>JAEZBP010000134.1 GCA_023427125.1 Pseudomonadota bacterium
CATCGACAGCCCGCACCGCGTGGTGCGCTCCGGCTTCCGCGAGCGCGCGGGCAACGCGCACGACGGCGCGGTCTACCTCGGCGACGGCGCGCTCGACTTCACGACCGGCGAGGGCGCGCTCTCGCCCTTCGTCGCCCACACCGAGCCGCTCGACGCGCTCGAGGTGTCGGCGGTGGGCATCACCGTCATCCGCGTGGTCTTCAGCGAGGCGATGGATGTCTCGCGGACGACCGCGGTCCTGGCCGATGGATCGCTGAGCCGCGCCCTGAACGGGACCTGGAACGAGGCGGGCACCGTGCTGACGCTCGACGCCCGCGGGTACGTGCACGCGTCGAGCTCGTACACCATGGATCTGAGCGGCTTCACCGACGCGACCGGCTCGCCGGTCGACGTCTCGCACCCCTACCTCGGCGACGGCATCCTCCAGTTCACGACGCCGGCGGGCACCGGCGAGCGCTGCGGCGACGAGCTCGGCATGGACGTGGCCACGCCGATCACCGGCGGCGTCGAGTGGGTGATTCCGTCGGGCGCCGTGAGCTTCGACGACGGCGCGGCGAGCTGCCGCCAGTTCAACGGCGGCGCCGACGCGGTCGTGCACTACCGCAAGACGACGGCCTCGGCGGCCGACGGCGGCATGGCGCTCCGCGTCACGGCTTCAAACCCCACGACGAGCAACGACATCAACCTCGCGGTCTTCTTCGACCGCTGCGACGTCGGCGACGCCGCCACGATGCGCCGCTGCGTCTTCAACCGGAACCCGTGGGAGACCTTCGTCGACGGCGGCCCGGGCGACTACTTCATCTGGGTCGGCCGCACCGCCTCGACCGGCTCGTTCAACGGCGCGACCGTGCGCGTCGAGGAGGTCGCCATGCCCGACGAGGGCGAGACCTGCCTCTCGGCGCTCGACACCACCACCGATGCGCCGATCTACACCGCGCCCGAAGAGCCCGGCGATCCGCAGCGGTGGACCATCCCGGCCAGCTTCGCCCAGTCGTTCGACGTCGGCGTCGGCATCGGCATGCCGGGGGCGATCTCGTGCGCGCCCAACCTGCGTCACGGCCCCGACACGGTCGTCCGGCTCGACAAGTCGACGGCGACCAGCCTGATCAGCGTGCGTGCACGGGGCGACGGCGTGAGGACCGGGATCTCGAGCCCCGCAGTGCCCGTGTACATCGAGGTGCTCGACAGTTGCGGCCCCTCTCCGACCTCCCTCGCGTGCTTCCCCGGCGCCATCGCGGATCACGGCTTCTACGAGGCGACCATCGAGGGCGCGGCGGGCCCGCGCTACGTGTGGGTCGGGGCCAACGCGACCGACGGCGAGCTCGCCGGCGCGACCATCGAGGCGCTCGAGTTCGAGCCGCAGCCGGGAGACAGCTGCGCGACCGCGATCCCGCTCACGCCGGGCACCCCCAACACGGTCACCGCGACCCGGCCCCACCGCGCGTTCGCGCCGGAGTGCCTCTCGAGCGGCGGCCTGACGTGGTTCCGCTTCACGACGCGCCAGAGCCTCACCGTGCTCAACACGAATGGGCCGACCGTCGGCGCCGTGGTCGACGCCACGACAGGGCAGGTGCTCCGCTGCGGCGACGACGGGCAGAGCGAGGGTGTGCCGGTCTTCGCGCCCCCCGGCACCGACGTCTGCGTCGCGCTGAGCTCGAGCGACTCGGTCACGCAGATCGCCTTCGACGAGATCCCCTACAACGGCGTGCGCGGCGTCGTGACGGATCTCCGTATCACTCGTCCGACGACGGGCTCACCGCCTTCGATCACCGCGAGCTGGGTGGTGCCGATGGCGGGTCGGGTGTGGAACGGGCAGTTCCAGAGGATCCTGCACGCGCCCCTCACCGGCGGCGACTACTCATGGCACCAGCACATCACGTCCCCGAACTACGGGTTCCGGTACGCGGGGATGGTGCGGCCGGACGGCATCTACGCGCTGACCGAGCTCGCCGGCGCCACGACACCTCGCCTCTACCGCATCGTCGACGCGGCGGGGACCCCGCTCGAGACACCGGAGCCGATCGACGTTCTCCCGGACGGCTTTGCCTATCCAACTCGGCGGCTCGATGGCCTCGCGTTCGATGGCACCCAGTTCATCGTGGGCACGAGCTCGAGCACGGGGACGAGCACCGAGGCCTCGACGTACTACTCGATCCCAGCGGCTGGCGGCGCGCCGACGTTGCTCGGGACCAATGACTCGCTGCACGACGTGGGCGCGCTCGCGGCCGACGCCGACTACCTCTACGTGGCCGGCAGGGTCGGCAGCGATGAGGGCATCTGGCGCCTGCGCCGCGATCAGCTCTCCGATCCGGCCCAGACGCCTCACCAGGTCGCTGGCGGTGTCGACCTTGTCAACGATGGTGCCTCGATCGCCGTCGACGACACGACTGCGGCCACCGTCCTCTACTTCCGCACCATCGGGAGCGGCGCCTCGAGCGCGCACATCCACGTCGTGATCGATCCGCGGGCTGCGACGCCGCGGTGGGTCGGCAAGCTCTGGCGCGCGCCCGGCAACCGCCAGGACAACAACTTCGGCTATGACCCGATCGGCCGATCGATCTATCTCGTTCACACCAACGGTGACACCAAGGGCTTCTGGCTCCGTCTGGATTGAGACGCGCGCGCTTCCTCCCGTTCAAGAAGCGTCGTCAGAATTTTGACGCGCTCCGCGCGCTGCGGTTACCACCTTTTCCGTCGGGGGCGATTGGGCCCTCTGGGAAAGGTGGTTTCCAATGGCCGAGATGTTCCATGACGACGACTCTTCGGAGAAGCACCTCAGCGCTTCGCGGCTGCACATCCGGCGCTGTCGCAAGATGACGGGCGCGGAGGGGCTCGCCGACGCGATAGCGCCGGTGCGCACCCGGCTCGTGGGAGCCGTCGCCGTGACTGAGCAGCGCGAGGAAGAGGAAGAGGACGCCAAGGACGACGTCGAGGTCGCCGGCCTCGCGGGCGCCGAGGTCCTCCGCACGCTCTCGGGTCGCGCCGAGGAGCATGATCGGCGCCACAACAAGAACACCCACGGGGCGATCTTCGTGGAGGGCGGCTTCAGCAAGCTGCTCGACTCGAAGGGCGCCGTCGCGCCGCTGGTGCTCGAGGATGTCGCGTTCAAGGTGCGCTCGCTCGGGGAGGGTACCGAGGACCTCCAGCCCTTCGCGGACGAGTCGGAGGCGGCCGCCACCGCGATCCGCGCGGCGGAGGCGGGCGTGGAGCAGGCGCTGAAGGCGCGAAAGCTCGCCGAGGCCGACGAGGAGCTGGCGCAGGCCGCCCTGCGCAAGCAGTACGAGCACAACTACCTCGACGCCAAGAAGGCCTTCGGCGCCCGCGCCGAGCGGCTCTTCCCCAAGATCCGCAAGCGCAGGAAGAAGACCAAGACCGAGGAGTGAGGCTCGCGAACCTCGCCCGACGTGCGCGGACGTCGATCCGAGGGCGTCGGGCGAGCGCGGAACGTGCGCGGATGTCGACCCGAGGGCGTCGGGCGTGCGCGGGAGGTGCGCGGA
>JAEZBP010000135.1 GCA_023427125.1 Pseudomonadota bacterium
GGCACCTCGAAGTCAGGAGAGCGCTCATGATACCCGAAAGTGTCGGCCCCCGCCGAGCTAGCCCGGATGATTCACGAGGGCGCCAGGGGCAGGCCGTAGGTCGTCGAGGACGCTTGGCCGCACGCCCGAAGCGCAGCGAGGAGCGTAGTTTTCCCTACGTGACGAGCGAGCATCGGACGTACGGCCAATGGTTCCGGCGAGATGCGGTGTGACACGGCGCACTCGTGAATAATCCGGGCTAGCGGGTCGGCGCCGCGTAGCTCGGCCCGCGCGCTCGCGCAGCGCGCGCCAAGGAACTCAGAGGGGGTGGGTCGACACGTTCAGGTTGCGGTCGATGACCAGCACCGACGAGGGCTTCACCGTGGAGTAGCCGGGAGGCGTCTTCTCGCCGTTGCTGAAGACCAGCACGTAGCGGAACGCGCCCGCCTCGGCCGAGGGGCCGTCCGAGGGGAGCCCGGCGCGCTCCACCACGTGGAGGGGCGCGTTGCGACACACGGCGAACATCGTGCGGCCGTTGGTCAGCACCAGGTTCAGCGTCGGCGCGGGCGCGCCGACCTCCGCGCAGTGGCTGTCGATCAGCGCGATGGTCGAGCGGATGGCGCCGAGCACCGTCTTCTCGTCCGGATCGGGGTTCTCGAGCTGGCCGGCGTCGTGGAGGAAGGAGAGCAGCACGTGGAAGACGTGCTCGCTGTCGGTCGCGCCGCGCACGTTCCGGCGGAGGAAGTCGGGCAGCGACTCGACGAGGCGATCGCGGATCGCCGCGAACCCCTCGACCGTCCCGTTGTGGGCGAAGAGCCACTGCCGCATCCGGAAGGGGTGCGTGTTGTCGGCGCGGAAGTCGCCCACCGTCGCCTGCCGCAGGTGGATGACCACGCAGTCCGAGCGCACGCCTCCCGCCACGGTCGCCCAGTCGATCGGAGCGTCGTCGACCTTGGGGCGCTTCTTGTGGAGCACCTCGCCGCCCTGATAGAAGCCGATGCCCCACGCATCGGGGCGGAACTCGTCGGAGACGCCGATCGCCTCGCCCTCTTGATCGAGGACGTCGCCGAGGCGATCGGTGCGATTGGCCATGTAGCCGAGCAGACGTCCCATGTGTGCCTCCGTCCCCGTCGCGGCGCTCACGACACCCACATTGGTGCCGTCGATCGAGCCGAGTCGAGGTCTCCCGAGTATCCTGTCACGGTACCTCGTGCTCGAAGAGAACGCCCGTCGATGGGATCCCACATCGTGAGCGCGACCCGCGCGCGAGCTCCGAATGTCGTTGATTCCTGCACGTTGGATCTTTTCAGACCGTCGTCAGTCCGAGGACGCGCTCCCGCCCTCACGCATTCCAGCCTCGTCGGGCTCGAGTGCGCTCGCCGGCTCGAGCCCCAGCGCCGCGATGGATCGCCGCGCGCGCTCCTTGGCGGCGCGCTCCCCCCGCGCGGCCGCGTAGCGGACGAGCATCACTCCCACGATCGACGCGAAGAGCAGCGTCATCGGGATCACGAAGTCGATGTCCAGGTGCGCCATGGAGCGCGTGCCTCTCATGAACGTGTGAGTCGTGAAGGGGTCCTCTGCAAGCCTCGCGCGGTCCTCCGCGCGACCGATGCGCTCCGCGCGGTCCTCGGCGCGACGGATCGGCTTCGCGGCGCCGCCATCGCGATCTTGGCGGGGCTGGTGCTGCTCGGGTCCGCGACGCTCGCGCGGGCTGCCGAGCCGCTCTCCTCTCGAGTCCATGCACGAATCGATCGCGGCGCCGGACGGGTGACGGGGGAGCTGTGGGCGCGGGTGAGGGTGGGCCAGGGCGAGCCGGACGTGCGGCTCTGGCTGTATCCCGATCGCCTCGCGGTGCCGCCGAGCGCGATGGAGGAGCGGAGCGCGCGGTGGATCTATCCGGGGGAGGTCGATCGGGGAGGCATCGCGCTCTCGCACGTCACGGTGGACGGCCGCGCCGTGGCCCTCCCGCCGGCCGAGCGCCGGGCCGAAGGCGATCCGCGCGGCCAGGACGTGGCAGGCACCGACGTGCGCGTGCCGATCGAGCCGGGGCCGGCCCGCGAGGTGGAGCTGAGGCTGCGCTTCGAGCTCGAGGTGCCGGGGCGCTTCGGCCGGCTGGGGCGGACCGAGGAGGTGCTCTCGCTCGCGGGCCCATGGCATCCGGTGGTGGTCGACGGCGACGCGTGGGCGTTCGACGTGCCGCACGAGGTCGAGCTCGAGGCGAGCGACGGCACGATCGTCGCCGGTGATCGTGTGCTCGGGAGGGCCGGCCGCGCCGAGGCTCGGGGACCCTACGTGCCCGTGCTGGTCATGCCGCGCGTCTACGAGGACGCGCGCACCGTGGCGGGTGTGCGGGTGGTGCTGCGGACGCCGGCGCCCCTCTATCGGCCGCCGCCGGTCGAGCGGCGAGGGCCCGACGGGCTCCTCGATCTGGCGCACGTCGACGTGGGCGCGCGGGTCGCCGAGGTCGCCGCGCAGGTCATCGCGAGCGCGCGCGCGTTCGGTGTGCCCGTGCCGGACGAGATCGTGCTCGTCTCGGTCCACTCCCGCACCGAGCTCGCGGCGACGGCGCCGGGGGTGGTGCTCGTCTCCGATCGGCTCTTCCAGATCTTCCCGCTCGATCAGATCCTCGACTTCCACCGCCGCGCGCTCCGCCGCGCGCTCTTCCGCCACCTCGCCTCGCCGCTCGGCGCCGTCGATCCGCCCGCGGATCGCGGGTGGGCCGCCGATCTGAGGGCGGTGGTGCTGGTCGATCTCGACGAGGCGCGCCGGCGCAGCGGCGCGCAGACACCCCAGGAGCTGCTCGGCCTCTTCGCGTTCCATCCGGCGGTCGATCAGCTCCTCTACGCGCCCCAGATCGCGTTCGAGGACGCGTACTTCGCGACCATCGAGGAGCGCGATCCCTTCCGCGACGATCCGGTGCGGGCCCGCGCGCCGCTCTCGAGCGGCCGGCGCATCCTCGAGAGCGCGCGCGACGCGCTGAGCGAGGAGGCGCTCGCGCGCTTCGTGGCGATGCTCGTCAACGGCAGGCGCTCGGCGCGCGCCGCGCTCGAGGCGGCTG
>JAEZBP010000171.1 GCA_023427125.1 Pseudomonadota bacterium
CGGCAGCATGATCCCGCCGGCCCCGACCCGGATGGTCGAGGTCGCGCAGGCCACGTGCGCGATCACCACCGAAGTGGCGGCGCTGGCCACGCCCGCCAGGTTGTGGTGCTCGGCGAGCCAGAAGCGCTCGTAGCCCCAGCGCTCGGCGTGCTGCGCGAGGTCGATGGTGTTCTTGAGCGCCTGGGCGGCGTCGCCGCCCTCGACGACCGCCGCGAGATCGAGGATCGAGAGAGGGACCATGGCCGAGGTCTTGGAGCGGTCCGGCCCGATGGCAAGCCGTGGGCTCAGCGCTCGTCGTCGCTCGCCTGGCTCGTCGCGTTCCAGATCTGGACGTACCGCTCCGCGACCATCGGGCTCAGGCTGGCCGAGAGCTCGACCGGCAGGTGCGCGTGCCGGATGAGCTCCTGCACGTCCGCGAGATCCTTCAGCCGGTCGGCGCTGCTCATCCCGGACGCGAGCTTCAGCTCCACCAGATCTCGAACGGCCAGGACGCGGAAGCCCTCGCCGTGCTCGGCCACGCCGGGATCGGGAAAACACACGGGCTTTGGCTTACCGTCACCCGGGAAGTCGCCTGCGATCAGCACGTCGATCTTCACGTTGTGCTCGGTGTCGCGGAGGTTCTTCGATCCGGGGAAGCGCTCGACCCAGCCGCGGCCGAGGTGCTTCGCCTTGAACGCCGCGAGACCCTCTCGCGTGAGGAGCACGTCGACGTCGGTCGTCACCCGCCGGTAGCCGTGAGCGTTGAGCGCCATCGCTCCGGCGATCGCGTACGGGATCCCGTCCGTCTCGAGCGTCGCGGTGAGCTTGCGCATCGCCTGGTGCACTTCGTCGAGACCCATGAAGAACCTCTCGGAGAAGGCGACGCCGTCCCAGAACTCGGCGGAGCGAGCCGGACTGAGCGAAGCACGGGGCTCAGTGTCGCGGGCGCGATCGGCCATGCACGAACGCTAGCCGACCGCGCATGCCCGCGCACACGTGGTCAACGCGGACCGACTCGGAGCAGGTGCTCCAGCCCGCCTTCCTTCCACGCGGGCCTCCGGGACCGGTGGATGGGATCGTGCGCGCGTCCGGTGGACGCTCCGCAAGCCGGGCACGGGGCGGGCCACGCGGTCTGGAGAGTTGGGTCGTGAAGGTCGGGATAGAGGGTGTCGCACTCGTAGCAGAGCACCATGAGGTGCTCGCAGCCGCGACAGCGGAACGGCAGGAGGTCTTCATCGCCGCAGCAATGGAAGCGCTCCGCAGCGAGGTCGGCTTCGACGATGAAGGCCTCGTCGTCGGCGAGCGGACGAAGGTACTCGAAAGCCTGGACGACGGCCGACAGGATCGTGCGATCGGACAGCGCGCCGTCGTGCGGCGGAGCGACCGATGCCGCTGATACTCTCGCCCCGATGGAGGAACTGCGACCAGAGCAGGTGCGACGGGTCATCGCGTTCGTCACGGACGAGTGGGTTGACGAGCGCGAAGACGATGAGGTCACGGCGCGGGCGCTCGACGCCCTCTTCGGCGCGCTCGAGTCTCCTCTCGAGCTTCACTTCTGCGCGATCGGGTTCAACTGGGACACGAGCGTCGACGAGCTGCGTCGTCTCGTCGATCATCCGCTCTGCGATCGGGGCACCGCGCTCGCGATCTTCTGGTTGGGACAGCCGGCCCATCACTACGCCGGGCCGCTGTCACGGATGGCTGAGGATGAGCTCGCCGTGCGTCGCCTTCTGGAAGCGATCGAGCGCCGCTACGACGGGAGAGGCTACGCCAGCGAGGAGATCCGCTTCGATCCGGCTCACGCGGGGGGAGAGGATCTCACGATCAGCGCGCGCGAGCTCGTGAGCCCCGACCGCCCGGTCCCGCTATCGTTGTTCGAGCCCAGCCCAGGAACGGTCCCGGAGATCCCTCCGGGCCTGGAGCAGCTCCTGCCCAGGCTGGGCTGACCCCGACGGACGAGCCGCCGCAGCGCCGCGACGTACGGCGCCCCGACCGACTCGGGGACGTGGAGCGAGACGATCATCGGCGGCGGAGCGCGAGCAGGGCGAGGAGGGCGAGGAGCAGCGGCGCGGGGACGTTTGCGGCTTGCGCGGCGCGGCAGCCGCAGCCGCCGGAGGTGGCGCCGGGGCCGGCGTCGGGAGGCACGCCGGCGTCGGGCTGGATCGGCTCGCCGGTCGCTCGGATCCAGAGGTGGCTGGTGACGACGCGCGGATCGCCGTCGACGTCGAGCTGCGCGCGCCAGCGGTCGTCGACGTCGCCGTCCGGCGCTCGGATGGCGAGCGTGGTCTCGAAGGGATCGGCGTCGACCACGATCGCGTCTCCGTGGCGCTGGCCGTTGCGCAACAAGCGCAGGCGCCCGCCCTCGCCGCCGATCACGATGGCGCGCAGCTCCGCGGTCCGCTCGGTGATGGTGTCGCCGATGCGCAGCTCGCCCGCGAGGAGCTCCACCATCGGATCGCCCGGGCCCTCGAGCTTCACCACCGTGCGGCCCTCGCGCACCGCCTGCACGATCGCGCTCGCGCTCAGCGCGTCGGCGTAGACCATCGTGGTGGGCCCGCCGATCGGGCTCGTGAGCATGCCGGTGCCGGCGCCGGCGCGGTGATCGTCGCTGCCGCCGATCGCGGCCGCGCGGCCGCCGCGGTCGAGGAGATCGTCCCAGAAGGCGAGCGCGCGCCGATAGAAGAGCGTACCGGTCACCGAGTACGCGAGGTTCTGCAGCTCGACGGCCTGCACGCGATCGGCGGGCGCCTCGAGCGCCCACGCGCAGCCGATGCACTGATCGCCGAGCTCGAGCACCGGGTGGTTGATCGAGAAGATCGCGCCCTGCGCCTCCACCGCGTCGAGGATGGTGTCGAGGCTCGCCGCGCCGCCCGACATCACGCGGAAGTCGACCCACTCGGTGAGGCCGATCGCGTTGGCGTGGCCCCAGTAGGTCGTGACCTCGCTGCCGGGCATCAGGAGCAGCTCGGGGTGGCGCGCCTGCGTGTCGTTGAGGAAGTCGAGCTGAGAGACGACGTTGTGCTCGGTGAGCACCACGAAGTCGAGGTCGCGGCCCCGCGCGAAGGTGGCGATCTCGTCGAGGGTCGGGCCCGCGTCGCCGCTCTCGCGCGAGTGCACGTGGAAGGCGCCCGCGTACCAGGCCGCGCCGGCGCGGAGCGCGGGGCTCGCGAGGTAGGGCGCGCGCTCGGGCTGGGCGGCGAGCGTCGTCGCCGTACGCAGCTCGATCTCGATCCGGTAGTGCGCCGGCGGCTCGGTCACGAGCGCCTGCCCGATCAGGACGGCCCACTCGCCCGGCTGGATCGCGCCCGGCACGTAGCTCCGCGAGGCGGCCTCGGCGTTCACGACGATCGGCTCGGTGTTGCCGCCGCCCCAGCCGCGGAAGCCCTCGGGGTCGCGCAGGCCCCAGTCGAGGATGTTCGCGTCGGAGAGATCGTCGTGGCGGACCTCGATCTCCATCGTGCCCGGCGGGACGGTGAAGGTGACCTCGAAGTACGGCGGCGCGTCGGCCGGCACGTCCTCGTCGAGCACGATGTCCTGCGCCGCGGCGGTCACCGGCGCGAGCAGCGAGAGGAGCACGGCGTAGCGCATGCTCGCGAGGATACCCGAGCTTCGCGGCCAGCTACGCCTCGAGCACGACCTTCATGCAGTCGTCTTCCTTGTTGAGGAAGGTGGTGAAGCCCTCGGCCGCCGCCTGGAGCGGGAGGCGGTGGGTGATGATGAAGCTCGGGTCGAGCTCGCCCCGCTCGATGCGCTCGAGCAGCGGCCGCATGTAGCGCTGCACGTGGGTCTGCCCGGAGCGGATCGTGAGCGAGCGGTTCACCACGGCGCCCATCGGGAACTTGTCGATGAAGCCGCCGTAGACGCCGACCACCGAGACGGTGCCGCCGTTCTTGCACGCGAGGATCGCCTCGCGCAGCGCGAGCGGCCGATCGGTCTCGAGCTTCAGCGCCTGCTTGGCGCGGTCGTACGCGTACATGGCCGTCGGCCCGTGCGCCTCCATGCCGACCGCGTCGATGCACGCGTCCGGCCCGCGCCCGCCGGTCATCTCCTTCAAGGTCTCGAGCACGTTCTCGACCTCGTAGTCGATGGTCTCGGCGCCGCCGCGCTCGCGCGCCATGCGGAGGCGATAGGGGAAGCGATCGATCGCGATCACCCGCTCGGCGCCGAGGACGTACGCGCTGACGATGGCGAGCTGGCCGACCGGCCCGCAGCCCCACACCGCGACGACGTCGCCGGGCTGGATGTTGCACATCTCCGCGCTCATGTAGGCGGTCGGCAGGATGTCGGAGAGGAAGAGCACCTGCTCGTCGCTCAGGCTCTCGGGGACCTTGATGGGGCCGACGTCCGCGAAGGGCACGCGCGCGTACTCGGCCTGCCCGCCGGCGAAGCCACCGAGGATGTGCGAGTACCCGAAGAGACCGGCGGGCGAGTAGCCCCAGAGCTTCTCCGCCATCCACGCGTTGGGGTTCGAGTTCTCGCAGAGCGAGTAGAGCTCGCTCTTGCAGGCGGTGCAGGCGCCGCAGGCGATCGGGAAGGGGACCACGACGCGATCGCCGGGGCGCAGCTTGCGCACGGCGCGGCCGACCTCGACGACCTCGCCCATGAACTCGTGGCCGAGGATGTCGCCCCGCTCCATGCCGGGCACGAAGCCGTTGTAGAGGTGGAGATCCGAGCCGCAGATGGCGGTCTTCGTGATGCGCACGATCGCGTCGCTGTCGCTCAAGATCCGCGGATCCGGGACCCGCTCCACACGAACGTCACGCTTGCCCATCCAACAGTTCGCCAACATCCGCCGCTCCGCCGCTCGAGTCGTTGAGTGTCGATCCGTCTCGCCGATCAATTGATGTCGTGCGCCTCGATCGGGCGCCCCGGGTGCGGGCCGGGCAGCGCGCTCGCGTCGGAGCGCATGACCTCGCCGGTCTCCATGACCTGCTTGAACGCGCGCAGGTCGTCCGCGATCTTCTGCTCGGGCGTCTGGCGGACGAGCTTCGCCACCGCCTCGACGACCCGTCCGCCCGGCGGGATCTCGAGCATCTCCACCCGCACCTCGGTCCCGCGCCCGCCCGGCGCCGGTGAGAAGCGGACGGCGCCTGCGTTCTCGATGTCCGCGCCCTCGAGCGAGCGCCACGCGATGCGCTCGTTCGGTACGTCCTCGACGAGCTCGGCGTCCCACTCGATCGGGGTGCCGGCCGGGCCCTTGGCCGTCCAGCGCGAGCGCGTCGCGTCGAGGAGCCGCACCTCCTCGAGGTGACGCATGAAGCGCGGCAGGTTCTGGAGGTCGCGCCAGAAGCGATAGACCTCCTCGACCGGCCGGTTGACGGTGATGGCGCGCGTGATCGAGGTGGCCTTGCGCGCGCGGCGCCGAGCGCGGCCGGTGCTGCGCAGCGCGCTGACCGCCGCCACGCCCGAGATCGCCGCGGCGGCCACCGCGGCCCGCCGCCGGCTCGTGAGCACCGCCGCGAGGGCCGCGACGCCGAGCCCGATCCCGACCCAGGTCAGCCCCTTCGACAGTCCGTCTCCGTTGCCGCGCGAGAGCCGCGCGCGTCCCTCGTGCTCCGCTCGCTCGATGGCCATGGGTTCCCTGTCCTTCCGTCGCTCTCGTCGGAGAGGGTTCAATCCGCGGACCACCCCGATCGAGGGCGGGGGCGCGCGCCGAGCCGCTCGGGCCAACGCGCATGGCCGCCCGTGAGATCGAGGTCAACTCGTCGCGTCTCGGGCTGGAACGAGGCTTGCGTGATGGCCGCACGGGCGCCTCATTGGTGCCAGAACGTGCCGGAGGGAGCTCATGCAGCGGTTTCTCGGGGTCTCAGTGCTTCTCGCCACGATCGGGTGCGGATCGCCTCCGCACGCCCCGCCGGACGAGCCGCGCGAGGTCGAGCTCGCGGTCCCGGCGGCGGACGCGGCCGAGCTCGCGCGCCTGCGCGAGCGCCTCGACGCGATCGAAGCGATCGACGCGCCGGCGCTCCTCGAGTCGCGCGCGCTCCCGTACGCGACCGACCTCGGCTACACGCCTCGGAGCGCCGAGCACATGGCGCTCATCCAGGCCTCCTCAGTCGCGCTCGACGAGGCGCAGCTGGCCGCGCTCGACGCGCGCGGCTTCGTGATCACCGACGAGCAGTACCCGACCTTCGCCTACGGCTATCACTCGATCTACGCCGAGGATCTGCCGCTCTACGTGTCGGCCGACTCGATCCTCGAGGCCGTGCACCGCTCGTACGACGAGATCTTGAAGGGGCTCGAGCTGGCGGCGCTCATCCCCGCGCTCACCGACCTCTTGAACGGGATGCGCGGGCACCTCGGCGGCGCGACGCTCGAGGCGGGCGCGCGGGCCGACGCGGATCTCTTCCTCGCGGTCGCGCTCAGCCTGCTCTCGGGCGCCGACGCGGCGCCGCTCGCG
>JAEZBP010000273.1 GCA_023427125.1 Pseudomonadota bacterium
GCCGACACCTGCGCCGTCTGCAGGTGTCGGGATGCCGTCACGCAGCGGAGCGACCCGTGTGATCGACGCGAGCGGCAAGATCGAGGTGAGGATCGGCACGAAGGAGATCGAGATCGTGCGCGCCGACGAGCGCCAGGTCCGGCGCGAGGTCGACGACGCGCGCCGCCGCGCGAGGGTGCTCTCCGACGACGAGGTGCGCGCGCTCGGCGAGCTCGGGCGCCGCATCGAGGATCACTACGGCGCGCCGCAGGACATCGAGTGGGCGATCGCCAAGGGGAAGATCTGGATCGTGCAGTCGCGCCCGATCACCACGCTGAAGGCGACGCGCCGCGACGAGGCGCCGAAGGCGGGAGGCGAGGCGCTCCTCACCGGCCTCGGAGCGTCGCCCGGGCGCGCCAGCGGCAAGGTCCGGATCCTCGCTTCACCCAAGGAGGGCGCGCGGCTCGAGCGGGGTGAGGTCTTGGTCGCGGCGATGACGAGCCCCGACTGGATGCCCACGCTGCGGCGCGCGTCGGCGATCGTGACCGACAGCGGAGGCATGACGTGCCACGCCGCGATCGTCAGCCGGGAGCTCGGCATCCCGTGCGTCGTGGGGACGCACGGCGCCACGCGGAGCCTGGAAGACGGTCAGATCGTGACCGTCGACGGAACGGCCGGAGAGGGGCGCGCCGGCGCGCTCGACGAGGCGAAGGTCGCCCGGGTCACGGCGCCGCGGGCCGAGCCGTCGATCAGCGCCGAGCCGCTCGGGACCAAGGTCTACGTCAACCTGGCGGCCCCCGATCGTGCCGAGGAGGTCGCCGCGCTGCCCGTCGACGGCGTCGGCCTCCTGCGCGCCGAGTTCATGCTGCTCGACGCGCTCTCCGGCATGCACCCGCGCGCGCTCATCGAGCAGGGGCGAAAAGAAGAGTTCCTCCAGAAGATGAAGATGAGCCTGCTCCGGATCGCTCGCGCGTTCGCGCCGAGGCCGGTCGTCTATCGGACCTACGACTTCCGCACGAACGAGTTCCGCCGGCTCGAGGGCGGCGAGGCGTGGGAGCCCGTCGAGGGAAACCCGATGATCGGCTACCGGGGCTGCTTCCGATACGTGAAGGACCCGGCGATCTTCGATCTCGAGCTCGAGCTGCTCGCGCGGGTGCGCGACGAGTCGCCGAACGTCCACGTGATGATCCCGTTCGTGCGCACCCGCTGGGAGCTCGAGGCGTGCCTCGAGCGAATCGACGCGCACCGGCTCGGGCGCCAGCGCGGGCTCCTGCGCTGGGTGATGGCCGAGGTGCCCTCGGTCGCCTACTGGATCCCGCACTACGCGCGCCTCGGCGTCGACGGCGTCTCGATCGGCTCGAACGACCTGACCCAGCTCGTGCTGGGCGTCGACCGCGACTCCGAGGTCTGTGCCGAGCTCTTCGACGAGCGTGACGAGGCGGTGCTGGATGCGATCGGGCGGATCATCGAGGCCGCGCGGCGAAGCGGGCTCACCAGCTCCCTCTGCGGGCAGGCGCCCTCGGTCTATCCGGACTTCGCCGAGCACCTCGTGCGCTTCGGTATCGACTCGATCTCGGTGACCCCCGACGCGCTCGGCGCCGCGCGCGCTGCCATCGGCTCCGCCGAGCGGAGGCTGACGCTCGAGGCCGCGCGCCGCATCCGCGCCGAGCACGAACGGGCATCCGGGCCTCGCACAGCGCCCGGAGTCACGTGAGCAGCGGGCCCGCGGTCAACCGTGGGCCTCCTCGGCGCGCTGCGCGTCGGCGCGGGTGTGGTGCACGGTGCCCCGCGCGTGCTGCGGCGGCGAGTAGAGCGTGAAGAGCTTGAGCGGCTCGCTGCCAGCGTTGATGATGTTGTGCGCGGTGCCGCCGGGGACGCACGCCACGTCGCCGTCCGAGAGCGAGATCGTGTCCCCGCCCGCCTCCACCCGGCCGTCACCGTCGACCACGAAGAAGCACTGCTCGACGTCGTGAGTCTCGCGCCCGATTTCCTCACCCGGTCGCAGCGACATCAGCACGAGCTGAACGTGCGGCCCGGTGTGCAGCACGCGACGGAAGTCGTCGTTCTGCTCGGCGAGCCGCTCCACGTCGGCCGAGAACGGCGCGGCGTCCTGCGTCGGATCAGGCTGCGTCGACTCGGCCTGCGTCGGCTCACGCTGCTGGGCGCGCGCAGCGCTGGTCAAGGTGAGCGCGCCGATCGTGGCGACCAGCGCGACGACATCGTTCGTTCGCATGCACCCACATCCGTGCAACGGGAGTGCCCCTGCGCGCTGATCGGCCCTCTCGCCGTGCGGCTGAGGCGAGCGAGCACGCCTGTCGCGGCGCGGGCGATGACCGCTCGGCGCCTCCAGACCAAGGCATATCCGCGCCGGGCGGGCGAGGGACGCGGCGCCGCGCCGGTGGTGAGGCGGCCGGTCAGCGCGCCCGTGACACCCCTCCCGGCCTGATCGCTCCCGGTTTGTCGGCCCGCTCGGCCGCAGGTCCGTCCGGAGGCCAGCGCACGTCGTCCGACAGGCTCCTCGAGGTCGTCGGGACGCCACTTGCAGCTTGCCAGCGGCCTCCAACGGGGTCTCCAGACCCCGTTTCCGGCCTCGAGTCGGCTTCTGAGGCGCGCTCGGGGGACCGTTTCTCACCGTGTAGCGCCCTTCTCCGGGGTCTACGAGCCCCACTTCTCGATGAGAAATGGCCTCCCAACGCCTCTCGGGAGGCCAATGCACGTCGTGCAATGGCCTCCCGACGGTCTTCCGGAGCCTTTTTCACGCCGTGCAATGGCCTCCGGACGCTTCTTGCGACTTGGGCGGCCCGCAATTCGGGCACGCACCCGCCTGACGGGTGCGTGCCCGAAGGCGTGTCACGCCACCAGCGGGGCGCCGCGGCTGCCGGTGGGCGTCGGGTCGAGGACCTCGTCGAGCTCGAGCAGCGCCTCGGCGAAGACCTGGCGCATGTCGTCGACCAGGATGATCTCGAGCTCGTCGCGCACCGACTCCGGGATCTCGTCCAGATCGCGCTCGTTCTGCTTGGGCAGGAGGACCCGCTCGAAGCCCGCGCGGTGCGCCGCGAGGATCTTCGACTTGATGCCGCCCACCGGGAGCACCCGGCCGCGCAGGGTCGCCTCGCCGGTCATCGCGGTGTCGGGCCGCACCCGCCGCCCGGTGAGCAGCGAGGCGAGCGCGGTGAACATCGTGACGCCCGCCGACGGTCCGTCCTTCGGCACGCCGCCGGACGGCACGTGGATGTGCAGATCGTCGCGCTCGAGGAAGCTCGGGTCGACGCCGAGCTCGTCGGCGTGGCTGCGCAGGTACGCGAGGGCCGCGCGCGCCGACTCGTTCATCACGTCGCCGAGCTGCCCCGTGATCTCGATCTTGCCCTTGCCCTTCATGCGCGTGGTCTCGACGTACAAGACCTCGCCGCCGACCGGCGTCCACGCGAGCCCGGCCGCGACGCCGGCGGGCCGGCTCCGCTCCGCGAGCTCCTGGAGGAAGCGCGGGCGCCCGAGGATCTTCACCAGCTCGTCGAGCTCGATCGCCGTGGCCCCGCGATCGGTCGGCCCGCTCTTGGCCCACTCGAGCGCGACGCCGCGACAGACCTTCGCGATCTCTCGCGCCAGCTGCCGCACGCCGGCCTCACGCGTGTACTCGCGCACGATCCGATCGAGCACTCCCTCGCCGAGCGTGAGCGCGCCCTCCGGCAGGCCGTGACGCTCGAGCTGCTTGGGCACGAGGTGCTTCTCCGCGATGCGCTCCTTCTCGAGGCTCGTGTACCCGCTGATCTCGATGATCTCGAGGCGGTCACGGAGCGGAGAGGAGAGCGCCGAGATGTCGTTCGCCGTCGCGATGAAGAGCACCTCCGACAGATCGAAGGGGATCTCCAGGTAGTGATCGGTGAACGTGTCGTTCTGCTCCGGGTCGAGGACCTCGAGCAGCGCCGCCTCCGGATCGCCCTGCCAGCCGCGGCCGAGCTTGTCGACCTCGTCGAGCACCACCACCGGGTTCTTCACACCGGCCTTGCGGATGGCCGCGATGATGCGGCCCGGCAGCGCGCCGATGTA
>JAEZBP010000361.1 GCA_023427125.1 Pseudomonadota bacterium
ATCCCGAGGCGCCGGTCGCGCCCACGCCGATCCCGGCCGTCGCTCCCACGCCCGTCTCGTCCTCTCCGGCGCTCGCGCCGACGCCGGTGGCGCCGCGCGCCGGACACGCGTGCGTCGGGCGCTGGGCGGGACCGCTCCTCCAGTCGGATGGACAGCGGGGCACCGGCGTCGTCACGATCGACTCCTCGAGCGGGCGCTGCGGCGGTTTCGTGGAGCGCTGGAGCAGCGGCTCGGTCTGCCATTACTCGCTCTCGAGCTGCGGGACCGACGGCGACGCGCTGACCGCGCGCGCCCGCGCTCCTTCCCACGAGGGCTGCTCGCCGGTGCGCATGCGCTTCACGTGCGGAGGCGGCCGCATGCGCTTCCTCGAGAGCGCGTCGGGCGTGACGGTCAGCTCGCTGATGTCACCCGCGTCCTGACGGCGAAGCGGACCGTCGAGACGTGCCCCTTGCCCCTGCCCTTGCCCTTGCCCGAGTGCGCGCTCGCGGTGCTCCGAGCAGGTCTCGGGCAAGGTAGAGGGCGAAGGCGAGGGCAAGGGCACGGGCAGGGGCGCCGGCGCGCATCTCCCCCTCGGGCCTCCTGTAGACTCGCTCGGATGGAAGGCTCGAAGCGCCTGGATCTCGGAGACGTGCTCGCCACCACCGCGCGCGTCCTCGCCGGCAGCTTTCCCGCGTTCTTCCTCACCGCGCTCCTCTGCACGGCGCCGGCGATCGCCATCGAGAAGTGGATCCTCGACTGGCGGCTCGAGGCCTACGCCGAGCTCGCGCCGCCGCCGCTGAGCGAGGAAGACCGCGGCTACGGCGGGGGCGGAGACGACTACGGCGGTTACGGCGGCGGATACGGGGGATACGGAGGCGGGTACGGCGGATACGACTACGGCGGATACGGCGCGGACGACTACTACGTCGGCGCCGACGAGGACGAGCTGCTGCGGCTGAGCGCGCTCGCGCTCTTCCTCTCCGCCCTGGCGGCCGCGTTCTGCATCGCGGCCACCCAGGCCGGCGTGCTCTACACCGGCGTCGAGCCCCTCGCGGGCCGGCGCGCCGGGCTCGGCGCCGCGCTCGCCAAGGGCGCGAGCCGCCTCCCGGCCGCGTTCGGCGCGATGGTGCTGGTGAGCTGCATGACGCTCTTCGGCGCCGGATGCGCGATCGTGCCGGGCCTGATCGCGGCCTGCCTCTTCTACTTCGCCGTGCCGGCCGCGGTGATGGAGGAGCGCTCCCCCTTCAAGGCCGTCGCGCGCAGCGTCGACCTCACCAACGGCAACCGCGTGCTCCTCTTCCTGCTGGTGAGCGGCGTCCTCGCCGCCTTCGCCGGCGCACGCTGGGCGCTCCGATCGGCCTTCGGCGTCGCGCCCCTCCTGGTCACCGACATCGCGGACCTGCCTCCCGAGGCGCCGAGCTTCGGCTACCTCGCCGCGCTCGGCGGCGTGACCGTGCTCGAGGCGATGGTGCTCGCCGCGCTCTCGAGCGTCATGTACGCCCGCCTGCGAGAGCGCGACGGCATCGACATCGACGAGCTCGCCGAAGTGTTCGCTTAACTAGTTTGCTGGTTGCGGGGGCTGCTCCAGCCCGCCCCCCATTGCGGCAAAGTCGAGCAACGGCATCGCTGCGCGATGCCTGGTCTCCGGTGGCTGACGGCCCTCGCGGAAGGCGAGCGTTCAGGGAGCGTACGAGTCGCTGTCGAAGGCCAGCGCCGAGGCCGTGGGCTCGAGCGAGTTGACGATGCCGTAGCTCACCGCGGCGCCCGCCGCCGCGCATCCCAGGGCCAAGAGGTACGAGCCGATGTCCATGCCGAGCAGGCTGCCGAGCACGAAGCCGAAGATCTCGCCGCCGATCCACATGCCGACGCCGAGGAGCGCCCACGTCCCGGCGCGCCCCTTCATCGTCGCGATGCTCGCCAGCTTCTTGCCGAACCAGATGAGAAAGAAGATCTCCAACATGTCCCGCCTCCTGTGCCCGGAGCCTACGCAGGACCCCGGCCGAGCCTCCCTCTCAGGGAATGCGAAAGCCGGCCGAGAGCATGAAGACGAGCTCGGCCGGATCGCTGTCGGCGTCGGGGTCGGGCTTGGGGATCCAGTCGTCCACGACGAAGAGGCGCGGCACGAGGTCGAGCGCGAGATCGTGGGTGATCAGGAACGAGAACGGCATGCTCCACGCCACGTACCAGGTGGCGTCGCGATCGGCGCGGAACATCACGCCGAGCTCGGGCGCGATGGTGCCGAAGAACGTGGGCAGGCGGACGACGCTGCGCTCGAAGCGGTTGGTCAGCACGGGCGCGATGCCGACCGCCGTGAACCACTCCGCCTCTTGGCCGCCGTCGACCCGATGGAGGAAGTGGACGCGCAGCTCCGCGCCGAGCGTGTCGCCCAGGAAGATGTTGAGGATGGTGTCCTCGTCGTCGCTCTCGTCCGCGTCGTCGTCGTCGACCCAGAACGCGAGCGCGAGCCCGGCGGTCCCACCGAGGAACGCTCCTCCCGCGTGCTCGAGCGTGGCGGCGCCGCCCGAGAGCGAGAGCTCGAAGCGATCGCCGCGCCGATGCTCCGAGACCCAGCGGACCGACTCGGCGTGCCGGCGCTCCTCGCGCCGCCGCGCCTCCTCCTGCCGGGCCCGCGCGCTCTCGCGCTCGCTGTGCTCGGGGTGGGTCGAGAGATACGGGTGGAGCGCGGCGAGCCTCGGAGCGGCGCGCAGCGCCTCGAGCTCCCGCGTGAAGCCGTCATAGTCTTGCGGGAACGCGGCGGCCGCCACGTCCTCGCTGACCACGAGCACCGCCC
>JAEZBP010000451.1 GCA_023427125.1 Pseudomonadota bacterium
GTTCTGCTCTGCTCGGAGCCCCTCGTGGGTGCGGAAGATCGGGGTGAACGCGCCGAGCTCGGTCCAGCGCATGAAGAGCTCACGGTCGGAGGGCCCGCCGCTGTAGCCCGCGATGTCGTGGGTCACGAAGGGGATGCCCGAGAGGCCGAGGTTCAGCATCGCCGGGACCACCGTCGGCAGCCCGTCGCCCGGCAGGAAGTCGGCCTCCTGATCGCCGATCCAGACGACCTGCGCCTCCGCGTGATCGCGCAGCCAGCCGCTCCGACTGAAGATCACCCAGTCGCCGTCGGGCCGCTCTTCCTCCATCACCGCGCGCGAGGTCCGATGCCAGAGCGCCGGATAGAGGTTGTGGACGAGCCGCGCGTCCTCGCCGCTCGCGAGGACCGCGTCGACCGGCAGCCACTCGCCGAAGTCGGCCATCCATCCGTCGAAGCCGAGCTCGGTCACCGCGCTCGAGAGGAAGCCCTGGATGTACTCGACGGCCGCCGGGCTCGTGAGGTCGGCGACGGTCCCCGGCGAGACGACGACGGGGAACTCGTAGACCGAGCCGTCTTGCCGGCGCGGCAGCATGCCCATCGCCTCCATCTCATCGAAGTGATCGAGATCGCGCATCACGAACGGGTTCGCGTACGCGAGGAAGCGGACGTCGTGATCGGCGCGCAGCTCGGCGACGAGCGCGGCCAGATCCGGGTAGAGCGTCTCGTCCGACACCCAGCGGTAGGTGAGATCGTAGATGTCCGGCGTGAGGTTTCGGCCGCCGATCCAGTCCTGCACCCACACCGCGGAGAACGGGACCTCGGCGGCCTCGAGCGCCGCGACCTCCGCGCGCACCGCGGCGCTGCCTCCCTGGATGCCGATCCACGGCGAGAACGCCCAGTCGGGCGGCCGGCTCGGGCGGCCCACCGCGTCGCCGAGCGCCTCGATGAGCGCGGGCACGCTCGGGCCGTGGAACACCTGCACCTCGAGCGGCGCACCATCCTCGACCTCGATCCACGCGACCTCCGGATCGCTCGCGCAGAGATCGACCAGGGTGCGCGCCGGCGTGTCGATCATCACGCCGAAGCCCCGCCAGTCGATCCACCAGGGCACCGGGTAATAGGTCGTGTGCTCGTCGCCGGTGAAGGGCCCCGGGCCGTCGCGGCCGAGGCCCTGCTCCTGGACCCAGAGCGGGAACGCCTCGCCGCGCTGATCGGTCTGGTTGTACTGCGCGCCGAAGCCGACGAACGACGCGGCCTCGTCGCACGCGAAGGGGAGCGCGAGGGAAGCGACCTGCTCGAGGCCCTCGAGGCCCGACATGCTCGTGACGATGCGCGTGCTGACCGCCGGCGTGGCGACCGAGACGGTGAGCCCGATCTCGAGCCCCTCTTCGCCTCGGAAGCGCAGGCGCACCTCGTCGCCCTCCAGCGCGCTGCCGAGGAAGCGCGTCGCCGGGTGGACCGTCTCGTCCCGGCGGCCGTGCTCGAAGAAGCCGTTGTTCATCCGGACCCGCTCGGTGAAGCGCCGCGCGATCGGGAGCTCGCCCGGCGCGAGCGCCGCGAGCGCGCGCCCGTCCGCCGCGAAGAGCGAGATGGCCCCGCCCCCGTCCACGTCGACGCGCGTCCCGTCGGAGAGCACGTAGCTCTCCGGCGACAGCTCGGCGGGTGTGCAGGAGAGGTGGAGGAGGGCGACGAGGAGGGCGAGCGCGCGTGCCATGGCGCGCCAGTGTAGTGGAGACGCCGTCAGAACGACGCGGTGTAGTCGCTCACGAAGCCCGCGGCGGTGTTGCTGAATGCGGCGTCTCGAAGTCAGAGCGGCCGCGCGTGCGAGGGGGCGCCTACGCCTCGCGGCCGGGACGCCGGCGCTTGGTGACCGACTCGAGCAGGCGCTTGGCGCGGGGCACGACGTAGAGCAGCTCGTTGCGCAGGGTCCCGGCGCCGGGCTGGCGATCGACGAAGCGCGGGCGGCTGCGCCCGCCCTCGAACGCTAGAAAGAAGGGTCCCTCGACCCAGGCGTCGTAGTCGCGGAAGGGCATGTACTCGACGACGTAGGCGACGCGGGTCGAGGTCGTGTGGTTCGGGCCGGTGCGGTGCAGCATCAGCGACGAGAAGAGCACGACGTCGCCCACGTCCGCGTCGACGCAGATCGTCTCCCCGATCGGCGCGCGCACCGCGAGCTGCCGCCGGCCGGCGACGGGAACGTGCGGGAGCAGCCCGCGCTTGTGGCTCCCCGGCGCGAGCCATAGCGTCCCGTTCGCGTTGCGGCTCGGAGTCAGCGCGATCCACAGCTGGTAGTGCTCGACCGGCAGGCCGTTGTAGGCGTTGTCCTGGTGCCATTGAAAGTCGCCGGCGCCCGGGTGCTTCGACACCGCCTGGTCCCAGCGCACCCAGACGTCACCGCCGGTGATCGGGCCCATCAGATCGATGATCTTCTGCTTGGCGATGGCCGCGCGCACCGCCTCGCTGCGACGAAAGACGGTGGAGTCGAAGATCATGCTGCCGTCCGTGAGCGCGTCGCGCGGAGCCTCGGCCGGCCTCGATCCTTCGATGGCGGCGAGCAGCGCCGCCATCTCCTCGCGATCGAAGAACGAGCGGGCGACGCAGAAGCCGCGCGCGCGGAACTCCACCGGATCCATCGGAGCTGTCATCGAGATCGGCTCTAGGTCCCCGGAGCCGTCGCGAGTACCCGATCTCGGCGAGCCCTCGGCCGCGAATCGAGGAACGACAGCCTCGTCGTGCTCTTCAGGGAGCAGAGCGGGAAGATCCCGATCGCGTCGACGAGGTCCCAGTGGGACGCGGCGACCTCGAGGGCCGTGCGCTCCTCGTGCCGCGGCAGCTATAATCGGCGCGTGGCAAAGGTCGCGCACGTCTGGGCCGCACATCTCGACACCCCGGGAGCGGGCAACGTCTGCGAGGACGCAAGGCTCCGTGGGCCGGCGGATCTACGGCATGACCAGATCGAGGGGCAGGCGGGATGGACCGTAGGGCTCGCTTTCAGCTCTCTCGCTCAGCTCGCGCTCCGGCTCCGTTCGGTCCGCATCTTCGGCCACACGACCGTCGTCAGCCCCGGAAAGATCAGGCGGCTCGCGATCAACGCTCACGGCGCCCCCGGCGCGTTGTGGGTCAACGGTGACAATCGTCAGAATTCCGCGTTGCGCCTCGACACTCTCAGCGTCCATGAGCAGGCGCTCTCGACCATCCACGAGATGACTCACGAGGGCGGCGCGATCTACTTCATGGGCTGCAACGTGGCTGCAGGTGGCGACGGCGCGGAGCTGTTGCGCCTGCTCTCGGAGGACCTGCTGCGCGGGCGCTTCGTCGTGGGCTACCGACACCGCGGCTACATGGCTCCGGGCGGGATCTCCATGGGGCGCGGCCGCATCTCGCGCGACGACTTCTGCGTCGAACCTGGGATGCGCGACGGCGACAGGATCGGTTCCTCGGGCGAGGACCGGGACGGCAGCCACCGGAACTGGAGATCACTCGAGCGGCTGCCCTGGGCGACGGCGAGAAGCCGCAGCGCCGTCGCCGCGTTCCAAGGTCACATCGTCGGCTCGCAGCAGATGCCCTCGGATCGGATGCCGTCGTGGTACTGAAGCAGGAGGTCTTCGTCCATGGGCAGCGCCGCGGCGCCGCAGCGACGGCGGAGCTCGGCTGCCGAGCTGGCAAATCTCCGCCAAGCGAGCTGTGCTACGGACACGCTCGCCCGGTAGCGCTCGTCGTTGTGATGGATGAACGCCAGGTTGCACTCCTCCGTCATCTGAAATTCGATCGATCGAGCGCCGCGCTCGAAGCGCAGCGCGTACTCGGGATTGACGCACATCGTCGAGCCACCGGCGTTGAGGATCGCCGAGTACAGGTGGTGCGCCGTGAACCGGATCGTGTCGCGGTCCCGTTCCTCGACGCTGCCGACGATCGGGCTGCCGGCTCGCTCGCCGCAAGGGGCGGCGGGGGGCGGCTGGCCTGTGAGCATCTCCACCGGCGGGCCGAACGCGTACATCACCACGCGATCGGCGCCCTCCATGATCTCGACGTAATCGTCGGGCAGCAGGTAGCGCAGCGCCTGGTGGTCTCCCTCAGGCACGCTCGAGCGGGGCTCGCAGCCGCTCAGGGCGACGAGGCTGGCCAGCAGCGCGAGGCGGGCGTACACGGCGGTGGAGCGTAGCATCGCCGGCCGGGCGGCTCGATTCGTACCGCGTGCCCTCGGGTGGGCCGCGCTCAGCGCGGTGGCGCTCTCCGGTACGATCTATTGGGATTACGTCCTCTACCTGCCAGGCCTCGTGTGGCAGGAGCCGGCGCCGCGCATCGCTCGCATCGTCGCGTCCTCGCACCCGCCGATCACGGCGGCGCTGCTCGCGTTCCTCGGCGCCGCCGCTCTCTCCTTGGCGCTCGCCGCGCTGGGGAGCGCCCGCCGCAGCACGACACGGCTGCGCTGGGCGATGGGATGGTTCGCGGCGCACCTGCTCGTGGTCCTCACCGCGATGGCGATGACGAGCCCGATGCGAGACCTGGACGAGATCGCGCGGCTGCAAGGAGGCATGCTCCGCACCCGCGACGCGTACGCGACCGCGTACGCGGCAGGGATCTTCCTCTGGCAGGCATGCGCGTCGGCAGCGTTCGCGATCCTCGCGCTCATCGCCCTGCCGCTGCTTCGAGCGCGCGCGGGCGCCGTGCCCTCGCTCCGGCTGCTCGCCGCGGCGATGCTCATCCTCGCTCCGTTCTCCTTCGCGTTCCGAGCAGGGGACTGGGACGACCTCATCG
>JAEZBP010000530.1 GCA_023427125.1 Pseudomonadota bacterium
CTGCGCGATCTCCGGGATCTCGCTCTTGAGCTCGATGCCGACCAAGAGCCCGTTCGAGGGTGCGGTCTCGGTGCCCCACACGTTGCGCGTGTCGGCGCCGATGTTGGTGCCGATGCGGTAGGCGAAGTCGAGCGACGCCGTGAGGTAGGTCGGCACGATGCCGTAGCTGATGCCCGCGCCGAGCTGCACGTAGCCGTGCTGCATCGGCGGGATGATGAAGCGGGGATCGATCTCCTGGAGCTCGGCCCGGCCGAGATCGAAGTTGAACGTGCCCCAGCCCGCGTCGATGTGGAGCTCGGGCTCCCGCCGCTCGGGTCCGAAGCGGTAGCGGCCGCGCACGCCGATGAGGAAGTCGAGCTGGTTGGTCGGGACCGAGACCTGCTCGCCCATGTTCATGCGGTGAGGAGCGACCGCGCCGGGCGCGATCGAGTGCGTGAACGCGACGAGCAGGCCGAGATAGGGGAAGGGCTGATCGCCGAACGCGCCGGGGTAGATCTCCGCCTGCCCGCCGAGCTCGAAGTGTCCCGGGGCCGGCCCGCGGTAGGCGCGATCCTCCTCGATGAGCGCGCGCGCGGGATCCGACGGCGTCATCCCGCGCTGCGCCGCGTACACCTGCACCGTCGAGTCCATCCAGCGGTAGAGCGAGCCCATCCGGAGCGAGAGGCGGACGGAGTCGTAGCGCTGCGAGGACGGGGTCGGCGTGGGGGCCGGCGTCTCCTCGACCGGCGGCGTCTCGCTGTCCTGGCCTCGGGCGTACCAGGGCGTCTCGCCGTCGCTCGCCGCGACCGGCGCGGCCGGCAGCGCGCTCGTGGCGCCGAGATGATCGGCGAGCCTCCGGTAGCCGGTGCGCCGGACCGCGCCGAGCGAGGCCGCGGTGCGGCCGCCCCAGCTCTCGCGCCCGACCACCTCGCCGTCGGTCGCGCTGCGGACGCTCACCGTCACCGACCACCGCCGGCGCTGGCGCGACACGCGCCCATCGATGAACGCCGAGGCGCGGAGAGCCCGGCCGAGCTCGACGTACTGCTCGCTCGACATGCGCGATCCGAGATCGAGCTCGGCCCTCGCCGCGTCGACCTCGTCGCCCGGGATGACGACCAGGCCGTTCTCCTCGAGGCTCCGCACCAGCGCGGCCCGTGTAGTGCCGCCCTGCGGCCCGCCGAATGAGTCGACCACCACGCGCTGGGCGGCGCTCGGCTGCGCCTCGGCGGTCGAGCCGCCGAGCGCGAGCGCCAGCAACGCGAGGCGGACGGTCCAAACCACTACGTGCCTCATCGCCCGGCGAGGCTAGCAGAACCGGCCGGCTCCGGTCGTGGCTCATCTCGGGGCCCAGGATCATCGGGGCCGATCGAGTGCCGATTGATCGCCGGCCCGCGCTGTGCTGCGATCGCGCTCGTGAAGCTCACTTCGACCTTCGGGCTTGCTTGCGTAGTGGGGCTCCTGGCGTTGCCGAGCGCGGCGAGCGCGGAGTCCGACGGCATCTCTCACCAGGCTTGCACCGGCTGCCACGTCACCGGGGCCAGCGGCGGGACCAGCGCGACCGTCACGTTCGGCTCGACGCCGGTGGTCGGCCAGCCGGTCACCATCACCGTCCGAGTCAGCCACGCCAGCAACACGTTCACGGCCGCCGGCTTCAACCTCCGGATGGACTCGGGCGCGTTCGCCGACCCGCCGGGCTCGGGCGCGCAGCGCATCACGAGCGCGAGCGAAGCGACGCACACCGCGCCGCGCGTGTCGGGCAGCCCGCGGACCTGGACTCTGACCTGGACGCCCAGCGTGTCGGGCGACGTCGACTGGAGCCTGTACGGCAACTCGGTCAACCAGATGGACGGCTACGACGGCGACGCGCCCATGGGCTCGCCGGCCGAGGGCACCGTCACCGTCCGGCGCGCGCAAGGGTCGTCGTGCACCGCCCACTCCCAGTGCGTGACCGCCTGCGTCGATGGCGTCTGCTGCAACAGCGCGTGCAACGGGAGCTGCCAAGCATGCAGCCCCGCGGCCGGCGGCCAGTCGTCAGCGGGCATCTGCTCGCCGCTCGTCGCCGACTCGCCGGGGTGCTGCTCCGCCGGCTTCCGCTGGACCGGCTCGACGTGCGAGGAGGTCAACGAGTGCGCGGGCGCCAACGACTGCTGCGTCGCCGGCCAGACGGGCTGCGGCGCGACCGCCACCTGCATCAACACGACCGGCAGCTACGGCTGCGACTGCGCGCCGGGCTTCTCGGGCAACGGCTTCCGGACGAGCGAGGGGTGTGTCGCGTGCCCGGCCGGCACGACGACCTTCGGCACCGACCAGTTCTGCTCGAACATCAACGAGTGCCTGACCGCCTCGTGCGGCCAGGGCACCTGCGCCGAGATCCCCCTCGCGTCGTGGGCGGCGCCGGGCTTCGTCTGCAACTGCAACCCCGGCTACGAGCAGGCCGACCTGCCGAGCGGCCGGACCTGCGTCGACATCGACGAGTGCGCGCGCGGCACCGACGACTGCACGCCCGAGCCGGCCGGCCGCTGCACCAACACCATCGGTGGCTTCGAGTGCACCTGCGAGACGCCGGAGTTCGTCGGCGTCACCGGGCGTGACTGCGTCGACTACGACGAGTGCATGGACCCCGCCTACTCGAACCTCTGCTCGTCGGTGGCGCGCTGCGAGAACGGCTTCGGCACCTGGGACTGCATCTGCAACGACGGCTTCGAGGGCGACGGCTTCACCTGCACCGACATCCCGGAGTGCGAGCGCGACCTCGACGACTGCCACCTCAACGCCGACTGCATGAACACGGTCGGCGCGTACACGTGCACCTGCCACGCGGGCTACGAGGGGACCGGGGTCTTCTGCTCGGACGTCAACGAGTGCACCGCCGGAACGCACGGCTGCGGGATCAACGAGGTCTGCGTGAACCAGATCGGGATGCCGAACCTCTGCGACTGCGCGGGCGGCACGACGCGGCCCACGCCGGACGATCCCTGCCTCATCCGCTGCGGGGACGGCACGCGCGGCGCCGGCGAGCGCTGCGACGACGGCAACACCGCGGAGGGCGACGGCTGCAGCGCGATCTGCGAGATCGAGGCGGGCTGGGCGTGTGACGAGCCTGCCCTCGGCGGACTGAGCGTGTGCGAGGAGACGTGCGGCGACGGCCTCATCGACTCGCTCGAGGAGTGCGACGACGGCCCGGCCAACTCCGACACCACGCCGAATGCGTGCCGCACCACGTGCCTCCACGCGCACTGCGGCGACGGCATCCTGGACCGTGGAGAGGAGTGCGACTCCGGCGATCTCAACGACGACGGCGAGCCCGACGGCTGCCGCGCGACGTGCGATCTCGCGTACTGCGGCGACGGCGTGATCGACAGCGGCGAGCTCTGCGATCCGGGCGGCGGCCTGCCGGGCGCGTCGATCGCCGGGGCCTGCACCACGCTCTGCGCGCCCGACGCCGGGGTCGATCCGAACGATCCCCCACAGCTCACCGGCGGCGCGTGCGCGTGCCGCGCGGGCGTCGCTCCATCCGGCGCGCCGTCCGCGGCGTGGCTCCTCTTGATCGCTGCGCTCGTCGCAATCCGGAGCCGCCGCCGCTGACTGCCTCTCGAACCTCGGGTCGTCGGTCCTACCTGCGTCGATCCAGGAGGATCGATGGCCACCGACACGCCCGCGACCGAGGTCCCCGACTTCAGCGATCTGCGGGCGCTCTACATCAACTGCACGCTCACCCGCTCGCCCGAGCCGTCGCACACCCAGCTCCTGATGGATCGCTCGATGGCGATCATGAGGGAGAGGGGCGTCGCGGTGGAGTCGATCCGCGCGGTCGACCACGACATCGCCACCGGCGTCTACCCCGACATGCGAGAGCACGGCTGGGAGCGCGACGTGTGGCCGGAGATCTTCCGGCGGGTGATGGACGCGAACGTCCTCGTGCTGGGCACGCCGATCTGGCTGGGCGAGAAGTCTTCGGTGTGCACCCGCATCGTGGAGCGCCTCTACGGCAACTCCGGGCAGCTCAACGCGGACGGCCAGTCGATCTACTACGGCCGCGCGGCCGGCTGCCTCGTGACCGGCAACGAGGACGGCATCAAGCACTGCTCGATGAGCATCCTCTACGCGCTCCAGCACGTCGGCTTCCTGATCCCGCCGCAGGCGGACGCGGGCTGGATCGGCGAGGCGGGGCCCGGCCCGTCCTACGGCGACGACGGCGCCGGCCTCGACAACGACTTCACGAACCGGAACACGGCGTTCATGACGTGGAACCTCCTCCACGCGGCGAGGCTCCTGAAGGACCGCGGCGGCTTCCCCGTGCACGGCAACCAGCGCGATCGCTGGGCCGCGGGCTGCCGCTTCGACTATCCGAACCCCGAGCACCGGGCCTGAGCGGACTGGCGCGCGTTCGCGCTCGCGGCCGAGCTCCCGCGGCGCGTCTCGAATCGGCGCGGCGAGCTCCGCGGCCCGTTCGAAGCCGCGACGCCGCGGCAGTCACGCCTCGTAGAATGACCGAGCGCCGCCCGCTCACGACGGAGCGGACGGCGCCCGAGACGAGAGCGACCGCCGTCAGGGATCGACGAGCGCGGCGAGCACCTCGGTGCCCTCGAGCCAGGAGAGCAGAACGCTCGAGCTGTCCACCGGGCTCAGGTGCAGTCGGTCGTAGGTGCGGCCGGGGTTGGCCGCGATCACGCGCGGCTCACCGATCGGCGCCCCCGCCGGCGAGACGCGCCGCGCGAAGACCGCGCGCGAGTCATCGGCGCTCGGGTCCGCGAAGCGCGAGTCGATCCACGCGACGAGGTGATCGCCACCGTGCGCGACGACCTCCGGCGCGTACTGCCGGCCCGGCGCGGTCACGATGTCGATCTCCGGTGTGAGCAGCGCCCCGTCCACATCGAGGATGTGCCCGCGCAGCTCACCGTCGGGGTTGGCGGCGCTGCCCGAGCGGAAGACGACCAGGTAGCTGCCGCCAGCGAAGCCGAGCGCGTGCTCGCTGAAGACGCCGGCGCGTGTGGCGACCGGAATCTCCGCGCCGACCGGCCCCGTCACCGGGTCGACGACGCGGGCGAGGATGTCCTCGTCGCCCGCGAACGTCTGGCCCACCGTCGGGTTCGGGCCGACGGGCGCGACGTAGGTCACGAGGAAGCGCTGGCCGTCGGTGGCGATCTCCGGATCGAAGACGCGGAGGGTCGTGCTCACGTCGAAGGTGGTCCCCACCACGCCGGCCGCCGAGACCACGGTCGCGTTGATCGATGGGTCGACGAGGTTGTCCTCGACTCGATAGGTGACGAGGTAGTTCCCGCCCGCGTACTCCACGCGCGCAAAGGTCGCGATGCCGCCGCTCGGATCGGGGATCGGGAAGGCGGGCTCGAGGATGCTGCCGTCGGCCTCCACGAAGAGGCCGCTCATCGGGACCGCCGGCGGCGTAGCCGGGATCGGGAGGAACACGAC
>JAEZBP010000539.1 GCA_023427125.1 Pseudomonadota bacterium
CGGTCGCTCCGCTCGAGCTCGGCGAGCACCTCACCGCCGGTGTCGGCCGGCACCCCGAGGTGCCGCAGCGCCGCCTCACCGATCCGCCGGAACACCGGGCCCGCGACGGTGCCGCCGTAGTGATCCACGATCGGCTCGTCGATCACGACCGCGATCACGAGCGCCGGATCCTGCGCCGGCACGAAGCCGACGAACGAGGCGATGTAGAGCCCATCGGCGTAGCCGCCGTGCACGTAGTCGGCCTTCTGCGCGGTGCCGGTCTTGCCGGCCACGAGGTAGCCGTCGATCGCGGCCTCGGTGCCGGTGCCGCCCTGGCCGGTCACGGCCGTCAGCATGTCGGCGACCAAGCGCGCGGTGCGGCGCTCGAGGACCTGCCGGCGCACGCGCGGCAGCGTCTCCTCGGTCACCTGGCCGCGCCCATCGACGACGCGGCGCAGGATGTGCGGCTGCATCAGGCGGCCACCATTGGCGAGCGCGCTCATCGCCGTCGCGAGCTGCACGGTCGTCACGCTCATGCCCTGGCCGAAGCTGATCGACGCGAGGTCGAGGTCGTACCAGCGGCTGTGGTGACGGAGGATGCCGCCGGTCTCGCCGGGGAGCGGAAGCTCGGTCGGCTCGCCGAAGCCGAAGCGGCGGAGCGAGCGGTAGAGGCCGCGCCGGCCGAGCCGCTGTCCGATGTTCGCCGCCCCGATGTTCGAGGAGTGCGCGAGGACCTCGGCGGGCGTCAGCATGTCGAAGACGTGCGTGTCCCGGATGATGTCGTCGCCGATCTGCAGCATGCCGTGGCCGCAGTCGATCTGCTCCTCGGGCTGGATGACGCTCGCCGCGAGCGCGGCGCCCACCGTGAAGGGCTTGACCGTGGAGCCGGGCTCGAAGCGATCGGTGAGCGCGCGGTTGCGCCGGTGCGCCGCCGCCGCGCGCGAGGGCTCGTTCGGATCGAAGGTCGGATAGTTGGCGAGCGCGAGGATCTCCCCGGTCTCGGGATCCATCACGACGACGCTGCCCGCGGTGGCCTCGCTCGTCCGCACCGCGAGGGCGAGCTCGCGCTCGGTCACGTGCTGGATGGTCTTGTCGATCGTGAGGTAGAGGTCGTCGCCCTGCGCGGCGCGGTCGTCGAGGAGCTGATCGCTGAAGACCACGCGCCCTCGGCGATCGCGCACCGCCATCGACGCCTCCACCGAGCCCCGCAGCCGCTGCTCCATCGAGAGCTCGAGCCCCTCGATGCCCACTCCGTCGATGTTCGCAAAGCCGAGCAGGTGCGACGCGAGCTCGCGGTTCGGGTAGTAGCGCCGCGCCTCCTCGGTGAGCGAGACGCCCTCGATCCCGAGCGCCCGCACCCTCGCCGCCTCGGCCGGGGTGACGTGACGATCGATCCACGCGAAGTAGCGCTCGCGGTTCTCGAGGCGGCGCAGGATGCGCTCGCGATCGACGCCGAGCACCTGGCTGAGCTGCGTCGCGGCGCTCGCGATGTCGACGTTCTCGCGGTGCATCAGACGCGGATTCGCGAAGACGCTCTCCACATCGACGCTGACGGCGAGCTCCGCGCCATGACGGTCGTAGATCGTCCCGCGCTTGGGCGCGATCCGCACGCTGCGGAGCTGCTGCGACTCCGCCATCTGGGCGAGCTCCGGCCCTCGCTCCATCGTGAGCTCCCACGCGCGCCGCGTGACGACGCCCGCGCCGGCGAGCAGCAGCATGGCGAGCGTCACGACGCGCACGCGGAGCCAGCGGCGGCGTCGAGCGTCGAGCTCGGGCGTGCTCATCGCACCCTCCCCGCCACGCGGCGCTCGGTGCGATCGCGCAGCGCCGGGACGACGCGCGCCGGCTCCGGGACGTCCATCGACAGGTGCCCGCGGGCGATCGTCTCGATCCGCTCGGGCTGCCGGAGGGTGGCGGCCTCGATCGCGAGCAGGCGCCGCTGCTCGATGAGCCGGCGCTGCACGCGCCGCGCCTGCCCGACCTCGTAGCCGAGCTGCACGGTGTGGTGCCGGAGCGAGATGTGCGCGACGAACGCGGCCGCCGCCGCGATGACCGCCACGCTCCAGAGGACGAGGAAGCGCGCCTTCATGCGGCCTCCTCGCGCGACACGCGGCGCGCAGCGCGCAGCTTGGCGCTCCGGGAGCGCGGGTTCTCGCGCTGCTCGTCTTCACCGGCCACGACGGGTCGCTTGGTCAGCGGAGCGAGCAGATCGCTCCCGCGGAAGTGGTGTTTGACTCGGCGATCCTCGAGCGAATGAAAGGAGATGATCGCCGCGACCCCGTCGTCCTCGAGCACGTCCCCGAGCTGCGCGAGGAGCGCGTCGAGCTGGCCGAGCTCGTCGTTCACCGCGAGCCGCAGCGCCTGGAAGGTCCGGGTCGCGGGATCGATGCCGCCCCTCCGCTGGGGCCCGATCGCCCGCACCACCGCCCGGCGCAGATCCTCGGTCGTGGCGAGCTCGCCGGCGTCGACCGCCCTCTTGATCGAGCGCGCGATAGGGCGGCTGTTCCGCTCCTCGCCGAGGTCGAAGATCAGATCCGCGAGCTCGCGCTCCGAGACGCGCGCGCAGAGCTCGCGCGCCGTCTCGCCGCGCGAGGGGTCCATGCGCATGTCGAGCGGGCCCTCGCTCCGGAACGAGAAGCCGCGC